>JAQVCX010000138.1 GCA_028689545.1 Parabacteroides sp. | reverse complement strand
GTCTGGACGCGCAGGGGAATTTATTGCATAACGAGGCGATTTACCCGCATCCGCCCCAGAACGAGAAGGGCAAAGCCGCCGCCAAGGTCGGTCAATTGGTAGCCACCTACGCCATAGATGCCATCGCCATCGGCAACGGTACGGCCAGCCGTGAGACCGAGGAGTTCATCACGAATGTCCGTTACGACCGTATAGTACATGTGTTCGTGGTCAGCGAGAACGGAGCCTCTATCTACTCGGCCTCCAAGATCGCCCGGGAGGAGTTTCCCGAATACGACGTCACGGTACGTGGAGCCGTCAGCATCGGCCGCCGGTTGATGGATCCCTAGGCGGAGCTGGTCAAGATCGACCCGAAGAGTATCGGTGTCGGCCAATACCAGCACGACGTAGAGCAAAACGCCTTGAAAAAGAGCCTGGACCAGACCGTGGAGAGTTGCGTGAACTTGGTGGGCGTAAACGTGAACACGGCGAGCAAGCACTTGCTGACTTACATCTCCGGACTAGGCCCCACGTTAGCGCAAAACATCGTGAACTACCGGGCGGAGCACGGGCCGTTCACTTCCCGGAAAGAACTGATGAAAGTCCCCCGTATGGGAGAGAAGGCTTTCGAGCAAAGCGCCGGATTCCTACGGATACCCGACGGGAAGAACCCGTTGGACAACTCGGCCGTACACCCCGAGAGCTACCCGATCGTCGAGCGGATGGCGAAAGACCTGAAATGCTCGGTAGCCGACTTGATCGCCGACAAGGAGCTTAAAAAGAAATTAAAGCTAACGGATTATCTCGCGGATAAGGTCGGGATGCCTACCCTGCTTGATATCATGGAGGAGCTGGATAAACCGGGCCGCGACCCTCGCCAAACGATCCAAGTGTTCGCTTTCGACCCTACGGTGAAAACGATCGCGGATCTGAAAGAGGGACAGGTATTGCCCGGCATCGTGAACAACATCACCAACTTCGGTTGCTTCGTCGATGTAGGGATCAAGGAGAACGGCCTGGTCCATATCTCCGAGCTGGCGGATCGTTTCATCAGCGATCCTACCCAAGTGGTCTCCATCCACCAGCATGTCAAGGTGAAGGTACTAAGCGTAGACCGAGCGCGAAAACGTATCCAATTATCCATGAAAGGGATCTAAACGATGAAAGAGAAGATTAATAAGACAAACGTGGCACGCCTGCTGGACAAGGCCAAGATCGCCTACCAGCTCGTGCCTTACGAGGTAGACGAGAATGACTTGAGCGCTACGCATGTAGCGGAGCAACTAGGGGAAGATATCGCCCAAGTATTCAAGACCTTGATATTGCATGGCGATAAGAGCGGTTATTTCGTATGCGTGATTCCCGGAGCAGACGAGGTGGACTTGAAAAAGGCGGCCAAGGTATCCGGGAATAAGAAATGCGAGATGATCCCCGTAAAAGAATTGTTGCCGCTTACCGGTTATATCCGGGGAGGATGCTCGCCCATCGGCATGAAAAAGCATTTCCCCACGTATATACATCCTACGGCAGCGGGCTTCGATAAGATCTATGTAAGCGCCGGACAACGAGGCTTACAGGTACAGATAGCCCCCGCCGATCTGATCAAGGTGGCACAAGCTACAGAAGCGGATTTGACCCTATGACCTAACACCGCACTGAGAGTACTTCTCGCGAAACACTCCAGTACTCCTTATGAAGGACTCCAGTACTCCTTAGAGAGTATCGCAGTACTTCTTAAGGAGTATTGCAGTACTCCTTAGGAAGGACTGAGAGCAAACAGTACATACTATCTTAGAATTTCTTAAACGTATACGTTCTTCCCTCACAACTAATCACCAGATTGGTAACGGAAGACTGCTCGATCGTGAAAGTTTGTTTCGGTGAGGTCCAATCCGTATAACGCAGGAATTGCTCCAAAGGCGTACCTCCATGGTAGACCAACTCCAGATCCAGTTTCGTATCTCCCTCCAATGTCTTATAACCAAAATTCGTACGATACGAGCCCTTTGCCGGATCATATAATTGGTACTCGAACAAAGAGGTCTGGAAGTTATACCAAACCGTATCCACCGTCTGGACCACCCCATTCGCCTCTACGGTTTTCAATTGCCATTTCCCTTCCAACTTATGTTCCACCTTATTACAAGACACCAACGCTACGACAAAGCAAGTTATCGCTATCAAATTTTTCATCATAATCCTCGTACTTATATACCTATATTGATTTGAGACCTCAAAGGAAAGAATTAATTTCCAAAGGACAAAGTTTTTAAGGATATCCTAGATACAAATACCCGGAACTTGTTCTTCCTATTTTAATGTTCGCGCCATCTACTAGGTTACGTAGCGCATTATCTCCACGGAAGTCCAGAAACAGTTAAGAGAAAATTCAAATGTAATAGAAAAAAATATCACTTTTTGCTTGTAGTTTCCAAAAAAGCGTTACATTTGTGGCGTATTTAAAAACAAAGAGACAATGAATCGATTTAGCTTTACATATTACTTTTATTACTTTTACTTTAGCAAAGTAAGGGCAGGAGTTTGTATGTAAAGCGTTGATGATTGAATGTAGATATCAATAAAATATAAAGTCCTGCCGGTTTCGGTGGGACTTTTTTTGTTTGTAATAGTTTAGAGTAAAAATAGAGAAACAATATGAAAAAGAAAGTAGCAATACAGGGAATAGCCGGTTCGTATCACGACATCGCCGCCCGTAATTATCATGAAGGTGAGGAAATAGAGATCATCCCTTGTAATACGTTTCGGGATGTCATCACGACGATCAAGAAAGACCCGTCTGTGCTGGGCATGATGGCCATCGAGAATACGATAGCGGGAAGCCTCCTTCAAAACCATGAGCTGATCCGTGAGAGCGGGCTGAGCGTCACCGGCGAGTATAAGCTACGTATCTCCCATTCCTTGGTAGCGCTTCCGGGAACCTCCATACATGAAATAACGGAGGTCAACTCCCACCCGATCGCGTTGATGCAATGTACCGATTACTTGGACACCCTGCCCAACGCCAAGGTGGTAGAAAAAGAGGATACCGCCATGAGTGCCCGGTGGATCTCGGAGAACCAGCTGAAAGGACATGCGGCGATATGCGGAAAACTGGCCGCCCAGATCTACAAGATGGAAGTCCTTGCCGAGGGGATCGAGACAAACAAACGGAATTTCACCCGCTTCCTCGCTATAGCGGACCGCTGGACGGCGGATGAGATGCTCCGGGGAACCGATAAAAACAAATCCTCTCTCGTATTCGCTCTTCCCCACACCGCCGGCAGCCTTTCCAAAGTTCTCTCCGTTCTCTCTTTTTACGACATGAATCTCTCTAAAATACAGTCCTTGCCTATTATCGGGCGTGAATGGGAATACTTGTTCTACATCGATCTTACTTTCACGGATTTCACCCGTTACAAACAAGCGTTGGACGCTATCAGACCGTTAACAAAAGACTTAAAAATATTAGGCGAATATGCAGAAGGAAGACAAAGTGTGTAATATTACACCCGCTAACCGTGTAGGTAGCGTACAGGAATACTACTTCTCCAAGAAATTGAAGGAAGTAGCCGAGATGAACGCCGCGGGCAAGAACGTCATCAACCTTGGCGTGGGCAGCCCCGACCTTCCACCTTCGGGACAGGCCATCGAGACGTTGTGCGAACATGCCCGCAAAGCGAACGAGCACGGTTATCAGCCATACGTGGGCATACCGGAACTGCGTAAGGGATTCGCCGAGTGGTACAAGACGTGGTACGACGTAGACTTGGACCCGAAAACAGAGATCCAACCGCTCATCGGCTCCAAGGAAGGCATCTTGCATATCTCGCTGGCATTCTTGAATCCGGGGGATGGCGTGCTGGTTCCGAACCCGGGGTATCCGACCTATAGCTCCGTAAGCAAACTGGTAGAGGCCCGTTTGATCCCTTACGAGCTGAAAGAGGAATTGGGATGGCAACCGGATTTCGAGGAACTGGAGAAAATGGATCTCTCCAACGTAAAGCTGATGTGGACCAATTACCCGAATATGCCCACCGGGGCGAACGCTAGCGTAGAGCTATACGAGAAGCTGGTGGCCTTCGGCCGGAAGCACGGTATTATTATATGTAATGATAATCCGTATAGCTTCATCTTGAATGAGCATCCGCTAAGTATCTTAAGCATACCGGGAGCCAAAGAGATCTGCATCGAGATGAACTCCATGAGCAAGGCGCATAATATGCCGGGTTGGCGTATGGCGATGCTGGCTTCCAACGCCCAATTCGTCCAATGGATACTGAAGGTAAAAAGCAATATCGACTCCGGACAGTTCAAGCCGATGCAATACGCGGCGGTAGAGGCCCTGAGCGCGAAGAAAGAGTGGTACGATAACATGAACCGTGTCTACCGCAGCCGCCGGGACCTTGCCGGACAAATCATGCGCACCTTGGGATGCGAGTATGACGAGAACCAAGTAGGGATGTTCCTTTGGGGACGTATCCCCGACTCCGCCGAGAGCGGCGAGGCAATCGCCAACAAAGTACTATACGAGGCAAACGTATTCCTCACGCCGGGATTTATCTTCGGCAGCCGTGGCGAGCGTTATATCCGTATCTCCCTTTGCTGCAAGAACGAGACTTTAGAAGAAGCATTAAAAAGAATCGAGAATTTATAATTGATAATTAAAATATAGATCACTAAGATGGAAATGAAGATTGAACCGTTAGCATTACCGGGAGTTGATACACAACGTCCTATCGTAATAGCAGGCCCTTGTAGCGCCGAGACAGAAGAACAAGTATTAGAAACAGCCAAAGGATTAGCCTCCAGAGGCATTAAGATACTCCGTGCGGGCATTTGGAAACCCCGTACGAAACCGGGTGGATTCGAGGGTATCGGAGCCGAGGGATTGGCTTGGTTGAAGAAAGTAAAAAAAGAGACCGGCATGCTGGTCTCTACCGAGGTAGCTACTAAAGATCATGTATTCGAGGCATTGAAAGCCGGCATCGATATCCTTTGGATCGGAGCACGTACGACGGTAAACCCATTCGCTGTCCAAGAGATCGCCGACGCGTTGAAAGGGGTCGATATACCTGTATTGATCAAGAACCCGGTTAACCCGGACTTGGAGTTATGGATCGGCGCGTTCGAGCGTTTGTACGGAGCAGGTATCCATCGTTTGGGCGCTATCCATAGAGGTTTCAGCTCATACGATAAGAAGATCTACCGCAACCTCCCGTTGTGGCATATTCCTATCGAGCTTCGCCGCCGTATGCCGGACCTGCCTATTTTCTGTGATCCTAGCCATATCGGTGGTAAGCGTGAGTTGGTAGCCCCGCTTTGCCAGCAAGCGATGGACTTGAGTTTCGACGGCCTGATCGTAGAGTCTCACTGCAACCCGGATTGCGCTTGGAGCGACGCTTCCCAGCAAATCACCCCGGATGTATTGGATTACGTATTGAACCTGTTGGTGATCCGCGACGTAAACCAGACGACCGAGAACCTGACCGCTCTTCGCCGCCAGATCGATGGTATCGACGAGCAATTATTGGAGCTTTTGGCTAAACGTATGCGTATCTCCAAGGAGATCGGCGTTTATAAGAAAGAGCACAATATGCCGATCTTGCAGTCTCCCCGTTACAGCGAGATCTTAGAGAAACGCTCCAGCATGGGTGAGCAAATGGACCTGAACACGGACTTCGTGAAGGAGATCTTGAAAGAGATCCATGAGGAATCCGTACGCCAGCAAATGATTATCATGAACGAGAAATAATTCGCAAGATGAAGATATTGATTTTAGGTGCCGGAAAGATGGGTTCTTTCTTCACCGACCTGCTTAGTTTTGATCACGAGGTAGCCGTATTGGAGAATGATCCGAAACGTATGCGTTTTATCTATAACGCCCTTCGCCTGCAAAGCCCGGAAGAGGTTAAGGACTTCAATCCCGAGTTGGTCATCAACTGCGTGACGTTAAGTTACACGATAGAGGCTTTCAAGGCCGTGATGCCTTACTTGCAACCCTATTGCATCATTTCCGATATCGCTTCCGTGAAGACTTATTTGAAGGAGTTTTATGAGACATGCGGTTTCCCGTATGTCTCCACCCACCCGATGTTCGGCCCTACGTTCGCCAACCTGGGACAATTGGAGAAAGAGAATACGATTATCATCTCCGAGGGCGATCATCTGGGCAAGATCTTCTTCAAGGATATTTATTCCAGCCTCCGCCTGCATATCTGCGAATACACGTTCGAGGAGCACGATAAAGTGGTAGCCTACTCACTAGGTATCCCTTTCGCCTCCACCATGGTATTCGCCGCCACGATGAAGCATCAAGACGCTCCGGGTACCACCTTCAAGCGCCATATGAAAATAGCCCGCGGCCTTCTGTCCGAGGACGATTATCTATTGACCGAGATTCTTTTCAACCCCCGTACCCCTCACCAAATCGAGCGGATACAAGAGGAATTGCATATCCTCCAAGAAATCATCAAGGATAAGGATTCCGAGAAGATGAAAGAGTATCTGACGAAGATACGGAAGAATATCGAATAATATCTTCAGAGGGCTGTGCTGATTCATTTTTCAGCACAGCCCTCTTTTCAATATTCTATGTTATTTATTCGCGGGGAATCACACTGTTATTGTATATTTCTTGAAAACGGATCACATAGTAGTTCGCTCTACTATCTATAGAAACGGCGATTACCATTAATAGAAATACAAAATAGCATCCATAGAAATCGGTTCCCTTATCGGTACTATTTTGTTAACACCTCATTATCAGATAGGTAAACCGAAACTTCACCACATTGGACTTATTGTATTTTTTAAGGATTAGATTTGATACAGTTGCCCGAATATCGCAAACACTACAACGAAATGTTCGTATTTTATTTCTTGACTTCGTCAATGCGCCACCCAAATCAAAAAATAGTATCTGGTAGTTGAAATAGTGGCTTTATAGCGAAATGCTTTTCTGTCAAGAATAGTGTTTTTGTGAAAAACGAGCTATTTTCGGG
>JAQVCX010000137.1 GCA_028689545.1 Parabacteroides sp. | reverse complement strand
ATGCCCGAAAATAGCTCGTTTTTCACAAAAACACTATTCTTGACAGAAAAGCATTTCGCTATAAAGCCACTATTTCAACTACCAGATACTATTTTTTGATTTGGGTGGCGCATTGACGAAGTCAAGAAATGTGATAATACCGATTACGAGGGTCATTATCAGTCCTTGCTCTACACCATTTTCAGCTTGCTTGGAATGTATGTGGATGTGGAGGTACGTACCCCCCGTGGCCGTGTGGATATGGTGATGCGTACGAAAACAACACTTTATATCGTAGAGCTGAAGCTCGATAAAACGGCCGACGAGGCCATGAACCAGATAAACTTGCGGAATTATCCCGAGCGCTTTGCGTTGTGCGGGCTGCCTATCGTAAAGGTCGCTATCGATTTCGATCGTGAGCGGCATACCATCAGTGATTGGCTGATAAGTGACCCGTCTTGTTCATGAGGATAAGGCGGTTCCCCGGTTTATCAGGGTTTATACTTTGAGGCGGTCAAGATTGCTTGGGCATCGTTGTTTTGCATCAACGCCTCCGGGGTAGATCCCGTCTCCTTCATGTACTGGTTGATGATCTGCCAGCCTACCCAAGTCCCGATATTCCCGGGCGCGTCGTTCTCGGGGAAAATGGCCGGGGTATCCTCGAAATACTGGGAAGTCGTCAGTTGATCCGGTGTATAAAGATGCTTGCGCTCGATGATCGCTTTCCAGATCGAGCCTTCGTTGTCCTCGCACCAGTTGTAGGCCTGCTCGGTGTATCCCATCAACTCGGCGGCATCAGGAGAGCCTAGTGCCTGCGAGAGCAGGTATTTGATTTTTCCCTCGTAAATCATCCGGTCCAGCAATACGTTCTCATTTCCCGCGAAAGGATATTCGGACATGAGCCAACCCGCCAGATAATCCGGGACCACGAGTCCGCGTTGCATTTTCAATTTCTGGGAGTCGTAGAAGAAATCTTGATACAAGGGATAGTCCTTTCCCATATACTTATCGATGGAAAGAGAAAGCAGGCTGTCGCCCACCAACACGTTCTGGTTGAAACCCGATACGTGCATATAGATGGCGGGGATCTGCATCGATGGGAAATTCGCCTTTAGATAGGCGAATCCGTATCCCAAGGATTTCTCGATATCCTCCACGGAATCATATTGGGTGATAGCGTCACGATACAAGCTTTTCAAGGTAGGCTCTGAGTAATAATTCCGTATTTTCTCGAAGAAGCCGGGAGCCTCGATGGTTTGCAGGTTTAATATGCCTTTTCCGATGATATTCAGCATTTCCGGGTATTGTTTGACCAGTGCGGGTTGCAAGGTCGTATCTTCCGTCTCGATCAGCCGAAATAAATCCTTGTCAAAGCGATTGATAGGCAGGGGGGCGACGGTAGCGTAGTCGATCGTATTTGTGTTTTGCCCGTTGCAGCTCAATAGCGTAGCGGACAAGATACAGGCCATGATGAGTTTTGTAACCATATCTCTTCGTATAAATGTAATATAACAAGAAACGGATCGCAGGAGGTAATATTGTGTGATTGGCATCTTATTACTACCTTTGCCTCCCTTTTATTCAATATTTATCATGCGATATACGAACAAACAAATTCTAAAGATCACGTATCCGGTATTGATCAGCTTGCTTATGGAGCATATGATCGGATTGACAGATACCGCTTATCTAGGGCGCATCGGCGAGGTAGAGCTAGGTGCCTCCGCCTTGGCCGGTGTCTATTATCTCGTGATTTATATGCTGGGGTTCGGTTTTAGCGTGGGCGCTCAGGTGTTGATGGCTCGTCGCAATGGCGAGGGGGAGTATAAACGGATCGGCGAGGTTTTCACGCAAGGTGGGCTATTCCTTTTTCTGCTGGCGGCGGTGTTGTTTACGGTCTCTAATCTGCTTACGCCCTCTCTGCTCCACCGGATGATCGGTTCGGCAGAGGTGTATCGGGCGACGATGAGCTATCTGGACTGGCGGGTGTACGGGTTCTTCTTCTCTTTTATAGCGGTGATGTTCCGTGCGTTTTACGTGAGTACGACGAACACGAAGATCTTGACGGCCAATTCGGTGGTGATGGTGCTTACCAACGTGGTCTTGAACTATATCTTGATATTCGGTAAGTTCGGTTTCCCTGCCTTGGGGATAGCGGGTGCCGCTATCGCTTCTTCGATCTCGGAAGGTGTTTCCGTGTTGTTCTTCGTAATTTATACTTGGACGAAGATAGATTGTAAGAAATACGGCCTATTCCGTTTTACGAAAGTGGATTTTAGGATGTTAGGACAAATACTGAGTGTCTCTATCTGGGTGATGATCCAGCATGGGATCGCTTTTGGGGGATGGTTTGTCTTCTTCATCGCTATGGAGCATCTGGGTGAGCGGCCGTTGGCGATTACGAATGTGGTACGTAGCATCTCCTCGTTCCTTTTTATGTTCGTGAATGCTTTCGCCTCCACGAACAGCTCGCTGGTAAGTAACTTGATCGGTGCCGGGGAGTCGGACCGGGTGCTTCCGCTTTGCCGGAAGATGATCGGGCTATGCTATGCGTTCGTACTACCGATCGGTATCCTGATCGCTCTGTTCCCGTCTACCGTATTGCGTATTTATACGGATAACCCGGATTTGATCGCTAGCTCGATTCCTTCGCTGTGGGTGATGCTGTCTTCTTATCTCTTCGCCGTTCCCGGTTTTATTTATTTCTTTAGCGTATCGGGAACTGGCAATACCCGGTGTGCGCTGGAAATCGATATGGCTAGCATATTCGTGTACGTATTATATATATTGTATGTCGCCGTATGGTTGCGTGCGGACGTGGCGGTTTGCTGGACTACGGAGTATGTATATAATATCATGATCTTTTCTTCTTTCTTTTATCTATGGAAAGGGAATTGGCGTAGTAAGAAAATATGACTTTTTGACAAATTTAACACGCCTATCGTTCGATTGGCACACTATTTGAAGAAATGAGACTGAGCAGTTCAGCTATCTTTTGAATAACCGACTACTCTCGTATTTATAAACTTAAATTTATTATAGGAGATTTTGTTATGGGAGCTGCAGGAAACAAAAAGCCTAAAAAACCAGGCAAGAAACAGGGGCCTTCTTATATGGAAGAGGAGCATGAGATTCCTTTGAAGAATACAAAGAAGAAGGGCCATTGATTAATTGAAATTTGAGAATTGAAAATTAGGTTTGTACATCGCTAATTTTCAATTCTCAATTCTTTAGTTACCTCTTGATCAGTACTGTGATCCGTAAGGATAAATCAAAAAAGATCATCTTGGCGTTCACGTTCTGTGTGATATGGCGTTCCGCTTTCGCCAATTCTTCCATCAAATCGATTACGTTTCGCTCGTTCACGAAAGGAGAGAACTTAGCGGAGAAGCCCGCCTCGTCTAGATTCATATAATTAAGTTCCGGTGACTGGAATCGGTACATGAAGTTCTCCCGGATCAAATGTTGACAATAGGAGAGGAAGTTCTTCTGTCGTTCCCGCCCGATTCCTGCCATGATGTCTGCCATCGCTTTCATGCCTTTTACGTTTCGTGCCCATGAGTTTCGCATCATGGTCTTGAATTGCTCCAGGAAGAATTTATTTTCCTCGCCCAAGCTAATCGCCTCCATCGCCTTGATAAAACTTCCGGAGGAGAGGTGGGCGACGTGTTTAGCGTCTTCGGGTGAAAGTCCGAAACGAGATAACAGGGCATTCATGATCGCGTCGGTCTCAATGGGACGGATGTGGATTCGTTGCGCACGGGATTGGATGGTTCCGAGGATAAGGTCCGGAGTCTCGGATACCATAAGAATAACTGTTTTACTAGGAGGTTCCTCTATGATTTTCAGAAGCTTATTGGCGCAAGTCGGATGCAGTTTCTCTGGTAGCCAAACCATTAGGATACGATATTCCGCCTCATAAATCTTGAGGCTTAGTTTATGGATAATCTCATCGCTTTCCTTGGAATAGATGATCGCTTGTGAGTTTCCTGCCTCGATATAATCCAGCCATTCATCCATATTGAAATAAGGATGTCCTTTGAGGAACCCACGCCATTCACTGAGATAATCATCGCAGACCTCTTTCTTTTTCTCTTTCTTGGCTACGATCGGGAATACGAAATGTAAATCGGGATGTGCCAATTCGTCATATTTAAGGCATGACGGGCAATGTCCGCAAGCGTCCGTCTCCGTCCGGTTCGTACAATTCAGATAACGTGCGTAAGCCAAAGCCAGGGGAAACGCCCCGGCTCCCCCTTGCTCCGTGAATAACTGTGCATGGGGTACGATTCCTGTCCGAGCCGATTGCCTTAACCGTTCCTTCACTTCGTCTTGCCCGATGATATCTTTAAAATACATGAGATATTTCCTTTTCTATAGAATAAGGAACGAAGTTACGGAAAAGTATTCAGATATCAAAAGGCGCGAGGTTTTGTAAATATCAATTGACATAAATAGAGTAAAACTAAGAACGGATACAATAGCAAGTCAAGTCCAATAAAGAATATGTATTTCATCACCTTAAATTTTAAAAACAACCATACTTAGTACATGATTGTTCAATCGTGTACTTTTATTAGACAACTCAGCGCACAAAAACCCCTATTGTATTTTAATAAATTTCTTTCGCTATTTTGTAAACGCTATCCGAGGCCATCATTGTGTAGAAATGTAAGCTCGGTACGCCATGAGCGATCAGATCCTTGCACTGCTGTATACACCATTCCACACCCACTTCTTTCGCTTCCGCGTCATCTTTACATTTGCGTAATTCTGTTGCGAAAGGCTCCGGGATATCCGCACGGAATATCTTCGGAAGAACCGTTAATTGGTTCTTGAAAACGATCGGTTTGATACCGGGGATGATGGGAACCGTGATACCTTCCGCACGGCAACGATCCACGAACGCATAGTATTTGTCATTATCGAAAAACATCTGGGTTACCAGATATTCAGCGCCGTTTTTTACTTTCTCCTTCAAGTAATGGATATCAGATTCCATATTGGGCGCTTCCTCGTGCTTCTCCGGATAGCAAGCCATGCCGTACGAGAAAGGAGTCTCTATACCGTCTATCTTGGAACCGTCTAATGCGATACCTTCGTTGAAATGATTAACCTGCTGTTGTAAATCAGTCGCATGGTCGTGATATAACTCCGGGCTTTGTAGGGAAGCCTCTAAGGTCTTTATATCTCCCCTCAATATTAAGAGGTTGTTTACACCCAGGAAGTTCAAATCGATCAAAGCGTATTCCGTCTCGTCTTTCGTAAAGCCTTTACATATAATATGCGGTACGGCAGGAATACCGTATTTGTTCTGGATAGCCGAAGCGATCGCTACGGAGCCCGGGCGTTTACGGATGTTTACTTTCTGGAAACTTCCGTCTGGTAAGGTTCTATAGACGAACTCGCTATGATGGGAGGTGATATTGATGTATTTAGGGTCAAATTCCTTCAATTTATCAATTACATTATACACCTTCTGGATACTGTTACCTTTCAACGGCGGTAATATCTCGAAAGAGAAAGCGGTACTCTTACTATTCCTTATCAGATCAATGACTTTCATATTTCAATTGTTTTTGACGCGAATGTAGCAAAAATCTTGGTAACATAGATTTTAATCGGCTATTTGCACATATCCATGTACCGATACTTCTGGCTACTTCCCGAGTTTTTGCGTTGCCGGTCGAGGGCAAGCGGCGCAGAACTTGTTATAGGCTGAAATATAGCCTTCCGCTTGCTTTTTTTAGTTTATAGGCTGAACTATATATAAATTAGCGTATATTTGCGGTATACAAAATCTCCCTTGGCGACGGCTATGGGTGTTTTTGCTTTTGAGTGATATTATTAACAGTGTGATTTGTTAATTCTTAACTAATTACAGCAAATTGTATAGATATGGGAAATTTAAACTGGTCTGAGCTGGGATTTGGTTATATCAAGACAGACTACAATGTAAGATGCTACTATCGTGACGGCAAATGGGGTGAGTTGGAGGTTTCTTCATCCGAGATCATCAACATCCACATGGCCGCTACTTGCTTGCATTACGGACAAGAGTCTTTCGAGGGCTTGAAGGCCTTCCGTGGAAAAGACGGTAAGATCCGTGTATTCCGTATGGATGAGAACGCTAAACGTATGCAATCTTCCAGCCGGGGTATCAAGATGGCCGAGTTGCCTGTAGAGAAGTTTGAGGAGGCTGTTCGCAAGGTCGTGAAATTGAACGAGCGTTTCGTCCCTCCTTATGAGAGCGGTGCCGCTTTATATATCCGCCCGTTGATGATCGGTTTGGGTGCCCAGGTGGGTGTGAAGCCGGCTTCCGAATATATGTTTATGATCTTTGTCACTCCTGTAGGCCCGTATTTCAAGGGTGGATTCCAGCCCTCGAAGGTATGCGTGCTTCGTGAGTACGACCGTGCGGCTCCTAACGGGACGGGTACGATCAAGGTGGGTGGTAACTATGCCGCTAGCTTGGTGGCCGGCGAGCTCGCTCATTCCAAGGGATACGCCGCCGTATTGTATCTGGATCCGAAAGAGAAGAAATATCTGGATGAGTGCGGTCCGGCTAACTTCTTCGGTATCCGTGGCAATAGCTATATCACCCCGCAATCCCATTCGATCTTGCCTTCGATCACGAACAAGAGCTTGCAGCAATTGGCCGAGGATATGGGCTTGACGGTAGAGCGCCGTCCGGTTCCGTTCGAGGAGATCGCTACGTTTGACGAGGCTGCCGAGTGTGGTACCGCCGCCGTTATCGCCCCGATCTCGCAAATCGACGATTTGGACGATAACAAATCTTTTGTTATCGCCAAAGATGGCAAACCGGGCCCTGTCTGCGAGAAACTATATCATAAACTACGTGCCATCCAGTATGGCGACGAGCCGGATACTTACGGATGGATCTCGGTTATTGAGTAGTGGACGGTTGACACGTGACAGTTGATAGTTGCGACAAGCGGTAAGGCTATTGACTGTCACTTGCCAACTATCCACTCGTTTGATAGTTTGAAATTGGTATTTTAGGGTGAATATTGCAAACTCTGTATTGCAATATACAAA
>JAQVCX010000136.1 GCA_028689545.1 Parabacteroides sp. | reverse complement strand
ACTCTTGTAATACGTGCCCCTAGCTGGTTCAATCGCTTATCGATCCCTTGATATCGCCGGTCGATCTGGTCTATATTATGGATCGTGCTGATACCTTCGGCGCTCATGGCGGCGATCAGCAAGGCGATACCCGCGCGGATATCCGGGGATACCATCGTAGAGCGCCGCAGCTTGAAGCGGTTGCCCAGTCCGATCACCGTGGCCCGGTGCGGGTCGCAAAGGATGATCTGGGCACCCATATCGATCAGCTTGTCCACGAAGAACAAGCGGCTCTCGAACATTTTCTGGTGGATCAGCACGCTCCACACGGATTGCGTGGCCACTACGAGGAATACGCTCAGCAAGTCCGGCGTAAGCCCCGGCCAAGGAGCGTCGGCGATGGTCATGATAGAGCCATCGATAAACGTATCGATCTCGTAGGAATCGTGCCGGGGGATATAAATGTCATCCCCTCGCTGCTCCACGGTAATACCCAGGCGGCGAAAAGCGTCGGGGATGATCCCCAGCTTATCATATCCTGTATTCTTGATGGTGATCTCCGATCCGGTCATGGCGGCCATACCGATAAAGCTGCCCACCTCGATCATGTCGGGGAGGATGGTATGCTCCGTGCCGGAAAGCGACCGTACGCCCTCTATCGTCAGCAGGTTGGAACCGACACCGGAGATTCTCGCTCCCATGCGGTTCAGCATCGTGGAAAGTTGTTGCAGGTAAGGCTCGCAGGCGGCGTTATAGATCGTCGTCACCCCCTCGGCCAGCACGGCGGCCATCAGGATATTGGCGGTCCCGGTCACGGAAGCCTCGTCGAGTAGCATATAGGCGCCTTTCAGCTGGCGCGCCTCTATCTCGTAGACTTGCCGCTCGGCGTCGTAGTTAAAGCAAGCGCCCAGCTTCTGGATTCCCACGAAGTGCGTGTCCAGCCGGCGTCGCCCTATCTTGTCGCCACCCGGTTTCGGGATCAGCGCCCTGCCGAAGCGGGCTACCAGCGGGCCTACGATCATCACGGAGCCCCGCAGGCTACCGCTCTTGCGCAGGAAGTCCTCGGTACGCAAATACTCCATGTCCACCTCGTCCGCCTGAAAGATATAAGTGTCGGCGGACGGACGCTCCACCTTGACCCGCATATCCCGGAGGAGCTGGATCAGGTTGTTCACGTCCAGGATATCGGGCACGTTGTGTATGGTCACCTTCCCCGGGGTAAGCAAGGTGGCGCAGATCACCTCCAGCGCCTCATTCTTGGCACCTTGCGGAACGATCTCGCCAGACAAGCGACAACCCCCTTCTATAACGAACGAGCTCATCTACCTTTACGCGTAAAGTTTCTCTTGTTGCCTCCACCGCTATTGCGAGCCAAGATATCACGGCTCTCGGTCAGTTTATGCTCGTCCTCGCTCAATACGATCTTGCTGCCAGACAGCTCGTCCAGATCCTTGAAGATCTTACGGTCGTCCACGCTTTCCTTGTTCCAGGTAAGGAACGATTTCTTCATCTGGTTGGCCAGCAGCCGCACGAGTTGGTCTTTCTCCATGCCGGGTTGCAGCTCCGTGGCCTTGCGGATCATGAGCTCCAGGGTCTTCCCGTAATGGCGATAGCGTATCCGGTTATTATTGTACGGGATACGGGGCGGACGGCTATGCAGGTCCTCCTTCTTGACGATCTCGTACGGATAGTCTATATCGAGCTTGAAATCGGCCATGATCGCCAGATGATCCCAGAGGATATGCTTGAAGTCGTTCACGTCGCGCAGGTGCGGGAACATGTTTCCCATGATGCTGATAATCGTGTTGGCGCAACGCTTGCGTTCTTCCCGGTCTTGGATGGTAACGCAATAGTCTACCATGTTTTGGATATTACGTCCGTATTCGGGCAAAGTCAATCTTTTTCCTTCTGTATTATATTTCATTCTCTACATTTTGTTTATGCGCAAAGATAGACATATTAATTGAAAACCGAAAATTTCTTCCGGCTTTCTACTCGGACAGCGCCTGGATCACCTCTTGGTTCACCGCGCGCACCTGGGCCTCGTTGATCTTGATCACCTTACGGTCGTAGGTCATAAGTCCGTTCACCTCGCCCTCCACGTCCGTGGTCTGCGTGTAGACGGCGGCGGAGAAGCCTTTCTGTACCATCGCCTTCAATTCCTTGGCGTACTTCACGTACTCGGCGGTCACCTCATCGCTATTCTTGAACTGTACATAGCCCCAGTTGCGCTTGTTCCACCACAAATGCTCCTCCACGGCCAAGCCGATACCGCCATACTCGCCCAACACGTTCACACGTACCGGATCGAACAGGTACATCGCCGGGCCGGGGTAATTATGCAAATCCAAGATGTCGCCGCACGCGCGGAAATTACCGCCACTGGCCGGATTCACCAGGCGCGAAGGATCGTACGCCTTTGTCCACTCGGCGGCCTTCTCGGTATCGAACTGGCCCCAAGCCTCGTTGAACGGCACCCATACCACCACGCAAGGATTCGAGACGCACAGGTCCATGATCTCCTTCCACTCCTTGTAATAATTACGGACAGACTTCTCGGTACGCTCCTTGTCGGTACCGCCGTTATACGTATGAGGCGCCCATTGGTTGCCCATGTCGCCGCTAGGCATATCCTGCCAAACCAGCATCCCT
The DNA here is from genome assembly GCA_028689545.1 of Parabacteroides sp. Lineage (GTDB taxonomy): Bacteria > Bacteroidota > Bacteroidia > Bacteroidales > Tannerellaceae > Parabacteroides. Next base: position 4,411 of record JAQVCX010000136.1, on the reverse strand, counting down.
TCCTTGTCGCAATGATAGTACCAGCGGGCGGGCTCTACCTTCACGTGCTTGCGGATCATGTTGAAGCCCCACGCTTTCGTCTTCACGATATCATACAGCAAGGCCTCGTCCGTGGGAGCCGTGTAAAGGCCGTCGGGCCACCAGCCCTGGTCCAGCGGGCCGTATTGAAACAGGTTCTTGTTGTTCAGGCGCATACGCATGATGCCATTGGCGTCGCGCTCGGCGGATATCTTACGGAAGGCGGTGTACGATCTCACCTCGTCTACCTTCTTGCCATTCTTCGACAGGCTCACCTTCATATCATATAAATAAGGATTGGAGGGTTCCCACAGCGCGGGATTCCGCAAGGCCAGGCGCAGCTCTTTCCCTTGTACGCCCTTGGCGGTAGCCACCACCCGCCCCTTGTCGAGCAGGCTTACCTCCACGATGTCCGACGCCGGGGAGTCCGAACAGGCCCCGACCGTCACGCTCATCACGCCATTATCGATATTCGGGATCGCCTTGATAGCGGTGATATGCGAGGAAGCGACCGGCTCCAGCCATACGGTCTGCCAGATCCCGGTGACCGGCGTATACCAGATTCCCTCCGGGCTGGCCACTTGCTTGCCACGGGGCTGGTAGCCTTTGTCGCTCGGGTCCCATACGCGCACCACCAGCTTTTGCGTGCTTTTACCGTCCAGATACGGGGTGATATTCAAGGAGAACGGAGTGTAGCCACCCGTGTGGGAGCCGATCAGGATATCGTTCACGAACACGTCTGCTTTCCAATCCACGGCGCCGAAGTTCAGCAAGATGTCTTTCCCTTTCCAGGAGGAGGGCACCGTAAAGGTTCGTTTATACCACAACTCATTCTTCTCTCCCACCTCTTTTTGCACGCCGGACAGGGAGGATTCCACGGCAAACGGCACCAAGATGCTTCCCTCGAAACTCGCCGGCTCCACCTGTCCTTTCGGAAGGATGGCATATTCCCACTCGCCGTTCAGGTTCTGCCAATCCGCGCGCTCCATCCCAGGGCGGGGATATTCGGGCAACACATTCCGGGGATCCATTTTTTCCGCCCACTCCGTCTTGATCTTATCTCCGGCAGGCTTCCATTGCGCGCTAGCGCCACAAACCGTAGCGAACGCGCAAAAGGCTAACAATAATTTTCTCATGATACTGTTTACATTTTAAATTGATAATACACTTTTGGAAGACAAAGGTAATAGAAAATATCATACATATGGCCATGTGAGCGTCTACATATAGAAGCAATGCCATGTACATATATAGGTGAAGCCGTTTACATATAGAGGTAAAGGGCTTTACATCCTTATGCAAATGCTTTTACAACCGTATGTAAATGGTTTTACATCCTTATGTAAATATCGGTAAATACAATAGACTAATAATCAACACATAGCACCATCCTAACTTCGAAGCCCATCTCCGATCTCGCCCAGCCGTATCCCTATCTCACGCTACCGGAAGCGTCTTTATACTTCGAGCCAGGCGTAAAAGGGGAGTACGGCGAGTTCACGGGGATTGATACACGACCCCCCGAGGAAAAATTCTCCTCTTATTAATCTTCATCGTGTAATTTGATTATACGATTTTATAACGTACATTCGCGTACAAAAATATTAAATCTGCAGTCCGATGAGAACGCATTTACGCAAAAGCATGCTGGCGCTTCTTTTGATAGGTATTTTAGCCACAGGTTGCAATACCGGAACGAAGAAGGTTTCCGAGAACAGTATCACGTTTGATTCTATCAGCGTGGAAAAGACTTACCATTTGTTAGATAATCCGGATAATCCCAATTGCAACCTAGAGATCAAGTTCGTTTATCCCAAGAAATATACGGATAAAGAGGTTCTTCAGAATCTACAGCGGCAGTTCGTCTCCTCCTATTTCGGCGAGAATTACGAGCAGTTGTCTCCCGAGGAGGCGGTACGGAAATATACCGACGACTACCTGGCGGCTTACAAGGACCTGGAAGAGGATTACAAGGCCGAGCTGGCGAAAGCCGACGAGACCCCCGTGGGCTCATGGTTCTCGTACTTCGAGATGTCATCGAACGACATCGCCTTCAACCAAGACGATATCATCAGCTATACGGTAAGCTTCGAGAACTATACGGGCGGAGCGCACGGAGCGCATTCCTACACCAATCACGTGGTGAACCTCAAGACCGGCAAGCCGATCACCGAGGAGGAGATATTCGTGGACAACTATCAAGACAACCTCGCGCAAATATTGGTAGACCAGATCGCCAAGCAAAACGACGTATCCGATGCCAAGGAACTGGAAAACGTAGGCTTCTTCAGCGTGGACGAGATCTTCCCGAACGGCAACTTCCTCGTAGACGAGACGGGTATCACCTATTCTTTCAACGAATATGAGATAGCGGCCTACGTGGTAGGCGTCACGAACGTTCATCTCCCTTACAAGGAAATCCGCTATTTGCTACGGGATGACAGCCCGATAAGTCAGTTGATAGGTGACAGGTGATAGTCGCGGCAAGCGGTAGGTCTACACGCTAGTAAATGATAAGGTAAGATATTAAGATATTATAAAGAACAAAAGAGCAAATGAACGATACGAATCATACGAATAACACGGAGGATAAAGACAAAGAACAACTGTCTGCTGTCACTTGTCAACTGTCCACTCTCCTCTCCTATTTCCCCGATCTCACCGACCGGCAAAAAGAGCGGTACGCCGCCCTATATGACCTATATACGGATTGGAACGCCAAGATCAACGTGATCTCGCGGAAAGACATCGAGAACCTATACACCCATCATGTGCTCCACTCGCTGGGCATCGCCGATATGCTGCGTTTCAAGCCGGGTTCCTCGGTGATGGATCTGGGTACGGGAGGCGGCTTTCCCGGCATCCCCCTGGCCATCTTATTCCCGGAGACCCATTTCCACCTGGTAGACAGCATCGGGAAAAAAATCAAGGTGGGAGAAGCCGTGGCCGAGGCGATCGGGCTGGAGAACGTATCGTTCCGCCATTGCCGGGGCGAGGAGGAAAAGCAGCTTTTCGATTTCGTGGTAAGCCGTGCCGTGATGCCTCTGGCGGACCTGGCGAAGATCGTCCGCAAGAATATAAAGAAAGAACAGATCAACGCGTTGCCCAACGGACTGATTTGCCTGAAAGGCGGCGAGTTGGCGCACGAGATACTGCCCTTCCGGAACCAGGCGATCAGCATGGATCTGAAGGACCATTTTAAAGAAGAGTTTTTTGAAACTAAAAAAGTAGTGTACGTACCCTTATGATTACGATAAAATCTTTCGAGGTAAACTATTTCTCCGAGAATACTTACTTGCTATACGATGAGACCAAGGAGGCGGTCCTTATCGATTGCGGCTGCATGCGCAAAGAGGAACAAAAAGAAGTAAGCGACTTTATCGCCCAGAACGGGCTGACGCTGAAACGCTTCCTATGCACGCACCTCCATCTGGATCATATATTCGGTAACGAATTTATCCATAGCGCCTACGGGTTGAGCCCGGAAGCCCATAAGGCAGACGTGGAGGGCCTGCCCTCAGCCGAGGAGCAAGCCAAGGCGTTCGGCCTGCCGATGAAGGCGAAAAGCGTCCCGGTAGGGAAATACCTGGTAAACGGGGAAATCATTAAGTTCGGGAAATCCGAGCTGGCGGTATTGACCGTTCCCGGCCATTCGCCCGGAGGCGTGGCTTTCTATAACAAGAAGAACGGTTTCGTGATCGTAGGAGACTCCTTGTTCGCCGGAAGCATCGGCCGTACCGATCTGTGGGGAGGCAATCAAGAGGTATTGATTGCCGCCATCAAGGACAAGCTACTGTCGTTGCCGGACGAGACCGTGGTCTACCCCGGCCATGGCCCCGAGACACGAATCATTGATGAGAAATTAAATAATCCTTATTTATAAAATACTAGAATTTATGGATACAAATAAGTTTGTAAACCGCCACGTAGGCATCTCAGCGGAAGATATTCCCGCTATGTTGGAGACGATTGGCGTGAAGTCTTTGGACGAGTTGATCGATCAGACCATTCCGGCCAACATCCGCTTGAAAGAGCCGTTGAACCTCCCGGAGGCCATGACGGAACGCGAGTTCGCCGAGCATATCGCCGAGCTGGCATCCAAGAACGAGGTATTCACCTCTTATATCGGTATGGGTTGGTACGACACGGTTTGCCCGACCCCGATCCAACGTAACGTATTCGAGAACCCGGTTTGGTACACCTCCTATACGCCGTATCAGGCGGAAGTATCCCAAGGACGCTTGGAGGCGTTGCTGAACTTCCAGACGGTCATCAGCGACTTGACGGGACTGCCCCTGACCAACTGCTCGCTACTCGACGAGGCGACAGCGGCAGCCGAGGCGGTTACCATGTTTCATGGCTCACGTAGCCGCGCGCAGGTGAAAGCGGAAGC
>JAQVCX010000029.1 GCA_028689545.1 Parabacteroides sp. | reverse complement strand
CATGCCTTCAAGCAGGCGAAGACGATTTATTTCCTGAGTAAGCGAATGGCGCGCTTGTTCTTGAGTGTAATTCTTTTCGTTCATTTGAATGATTCTTTTAGAGTCAACCATATTTACAAAAAGACACCCCCAAGGAAACTAAAGTTTCACCCGATAGAACTTCTCGCTTAACGTATAGGTTACCGTAAAGCCCATGATATCCCTTTGCAACGCGTTCCCTTGAAATTGGAGGCGATCGTAATAAAACGCCGTATTGACACGCCCATTCAAGATGGGCAATCCCAAGCCGACGCTCACCCGATATGCCTCGCCGGATTGCCCTTTCAACCGCAGGTAAGGCGTGGATACGGAAACTCCCGCTTTATAAGACATCCGTTTCCAATAGCTGCTGGAGCTAAACCCATTCGGGGAATAGCATACGCCCAAGCGTAGCTCATGCGAATCCTGGAACTTTACCCGGCTATCGCCCGAGTTCAATACCCCGTATTGACGGAACAGATAGTCTAACGCATACGTCCATTTCTTATGCGCCAACGCGGTACCGATACCCATATATTGGGGTAGATATTGTGTCACCTTTTTCTCGTTATAGGGGGTTTCCGTGCTACTACTCGTTACCGTCACCGTGTTTTTCAGTGAGATCCGTTGCTGATAGCCGTAAATGACGCCGACCGTAAGGGAGGTTTCCCGGGCGATCGGACGGTGATATTGCAAACCGAAATCGGCGTAAAAAGAGTGGGCGGACATTACCCGTGACACCGTCGTCTCGCTCTGTACCTCATTCTGCGTCATATTCCCGAAGATGAAATTAAGGTTCATCCCCACCGATAGATGCTTGGTCAATAAGAAACCTTGCGAGAGGAATGCCTTGGAAAGCCCGCCTGTACCCGAGAACGTACTGGTTATAAAGGTACCGGGAGACCCTTCCAACTCTTGCGAGGACTTAAAATAATACCCCACGAAACTATAAGGAGTCACGCCCGCGGACATATACCACCGGCGCATGATACGCCCTCCCAAGGAGAAAGCGGAGAAGTTACCGGTGAAAGCGTTGCTGGAGCTTCCGCCCGAGCGGTATCGCTCATTCTTCACGAAAGCAGATGCCTCGGCGAACAACTTACAACTATCCAACGCCGTCAATCCGGCGGGATTCTCTATGTTCATCAGCATCCCTTCCCGCAGACCTACGGCGACACCCGCCATCGAGGTGTTTTGACCGGATAATCCGGAAGCCATCTCACCCAGCCCGAACATCGAGTAAGGCGAGGAGGTCATCGTATTCTGCGCGGATGCGCCTGCCACCATCAAGAGGCAAGGGAAAAGAAGATATTTAGTAACTTTCATAGACCTTATAAATGAGTTGCAGGGTGATCGGGTTACGTCCGCCTTGATCGTTAAACGTCAGGTTCTTGAACGTACCGGTGTAATCATCGCTATTAAAAACCAACTGAAGATTATGCTTATACATACCAATGGCGCCTAGCTCCTCTTGCATGAATTGAGTCACGTCGAAAGAATAATAGGTGTTCTCGTTAAACGTATCGTCTACCGATAGCGTACCCCGTTGAACCTCGGAGCCGAGATAATCGGTCACGGCATCCGTCACCACATTGTTCTCATCGGCGATGTATAGGTAGAGGCTGTCCGGCAAGGTATTGAAATCCGAATAAGTGCCTTGCTCGGGATAAATCTTAAGCACGGCGCTCTCGATCTCCACCTGCGTACCTTGTTGCATCAGATTATTCAAATACGGAAATTCCAGGCGGGTGTACCAACCCAAGCCGCCGAACAATACGCCCCGGTTACTAAGCTCGGACGAAGGGATCTCCACCCCTTTCGCCGGATAACCTTCCAGATCCGTCCCGCTACGGTCATGGTCGATATGATTGAACAGGGTCTCCGTATTCGGGAAGAACCACAATTCCTTCTCCGTGGAAAGCTCATCGGACAAATGATAATGCAAGACTAGAGCGGCGGAGGAATCGGCTACCGTGAACGTCAGCAGAGACTCGCTCCCCGACAAGTCCGGCACGATAGCGAACCCCTTGAAATAATCCTCAAAGCGATCCTCGGACACCGCTTGATCCCGCTCGTGAAAACGAGACAAGAGGTCTTGCCCCAACGCGTCGGGTAGCCGGATCTCGAGTTTCTCCCCGCTCCCGGGCCTCGGTTTAAATGAGCAGACTGCCAAAGCCTCGGGAGCGTAAGAGACACTACTATTATTATATAAGTAACCGTTATCGTTCAATACGATCTTCTCCGTTAGCTGATGGATCGAGAAGGTTTGCTGGAAAGTCGTGTCTCCTACAAAGCGACCGTCGAAGTCGAGAGAGAGGATGAGCGAGTCCAGCACGACCGTCTCGTCCGGATCTGTCCCATAGCTCGGCCTCTCATAAGCGATAAAGCTCCGCGACGAGACCACTCCCCATAATGAATGTTCGTATTGGCCTACCAAAGCGACGTTCTTGCCGGATGTCTCCAGCGAGTCGATCAATACCGAGGTCACCACCACCGTGCTGGTATCTATACTAATGTTACGGAAAACGGAGTTCACCAGATTGCTGCCATACGTACTGTCCTCATCATAACAGGAAAACAGCCCCAGACAGAGCGCCAAGCACCCCAAAGCAAAGAATGTTCTAATCATAATTCTTATTTAATAAGCGATTCATCTTTTATCAACCCGATGACAAAGAACGTATTTAGCGCAAAGCCCGACAAGATAAACCCATGAACCCGCCTGTTTCCTCTGTAAACGACCCGATACGGAAGATCAAGCCGATTTTGGAACCATTCGAGGCCCTAACCAATAAATCCGGCTCATTCACCGATAAAAACCGCACGCTTACCGATTTAATTTGTGGGTCTCGCGAAACCCTCGTTCTTTTGCTTCCGTAAAAACAAAACACGTAGTTAGAATGATACACAAAAGGATTCTTGTATTCTTGATCGCTTTTCTTCCAGTCATGATCACCGCTTGTAGTGATGATGACGACGATGATTTGATCGGTAAGTGGTACCGTGTCTCGGACATGGACGGATTGGCTAGAAGCGACGCCTCTTCTTTCTCGATCGGTAATAAAGGATATTTGGTTTGCGGATACGATGGAAAAAATCGTTTATCGGATTGTTGGGAATATGATATGGAAAGAGATACTTGGACGCAGAAAGCGGACTTTCCCGGAACCGCCCGTAATTTGGCCGTAGCGATGGCCGTAGATGAGAAGGGATATCTGGGAACCGGATACGACGGTACCAATTACCTGAAGGACTTCTGGGAATTTAACCCGACCACCAACGCGTGGGCACAGAAAGCGGATTTCCCCGGATCGAGCCGATATGGAGCCGTGGCCTTCGGGGTAAACGGCAAGGCATACATCGGATGTGGATACGACGGGAATTACCTGAAAGACTTCTATGCCTTCAATCCGGCGGCGAATAGCTGGACGCAAATCATCAGCATCGGCGGCACGAAGCGCATGAACGCGACTAGTTTCGTGATAGACAATATCGCCTATATCGTTTGCGGACAGAATAATGGTGAATATGTGGATGATTTCTGGAAGTTCGATCCGAGCACGGAGTCATGGACCCAACTCAGGGATATATCGGACTCCTCGGACGACGACTATGACGATGATTATGCGATCATACGAATGAACGGGGTAGCTTTCGTGATCGACGGAGCCGCTTATCTGGCTTGCGGCGAGAGTGGAAGTATACGTAGCGACACTTGGAAATATTATCCGGCCACCGATCTATGGGAAAACGTGGCTAAGTTCAAGGGAACCGCCCGTACATCGACAGCATCTTTCTCCTCTGGCGAGAAAGGATTCGTAGTATCCGGCAAAAGTGGTACCACTCGATTTGATGATATTTGGGAACTTCACCCGAATGAATATGACGATGATGAGTACTAAGAAAGGACGGGCTTGGTTCATACCGGGCCTAGTGGTACTGCCGGTATTACTGTTTTATTTATCTTTTTTACGGGATGAGGAAATGGGGTCTTCTCCCGGACGGCAACTGGAGTTGCAAACGTTTCAATCGGGGGATGGCTGGGGATACCAGATTAGGATGAATGGAAAGATGTTGATTTATCAACCCACCATTCCCTGTATTGATACGGTAATGGCGTTTCCGAGTAAGGAGAGCGCAAAAGACATAGGCACACTCGTTTTAAATAAATTGGCCGGGAACAGGAACTTCTCGGTCTCCAAAGAAGAGATACAACATTCACTCTCTTATTTAGGGCAATAGATTTATAATCATTAAATGTTTGGGGCAAGCCGGCTATCGATTAGTAGGCTTGCCTCGTTTTTTTTACTTCTTATAAGTCTTATAACCATAAACGGCCAAGGCACCCAATTCCTCCTCGATACGAAGCAACTGGTTGTATTTCGCCATACGATCGGAACGGCTCAAGGAACCGGTCTTGATCTGTCCGCTGTTGGTAGCTACGGCGATATCGGCGATCGTAGCGTCCTCTGTCTCTCCGGAACGGTGGGAAGTCACGGATGTATAGCCATTACGGTGGGCCATCTCGATAGCGTCTAATGTCTCGCTCAATGTCCCGATCTGATTTACCTTGATCAAGATGGAGTTCGCGCAACCGTTCTCGATACCTTTCTTCAAGAACTCAACGTTTGTAACAAACAGGTCATCCCCTACCAACTGACACTTTCCGCCCAGCGTGGAGGTAAGCATTTGCCAACCGGCCCAGTCGTTCTCGTCCATACCATCCTCGATAGAATCGATCGGATATTTGTTAACCAACTCGCTCAAATAAACGACTTGTTGCTGAGCGTTACGCTTAGCGCCTTTCTCACCCTCAAATTTCGTATAATCATACACGCCATCGTGATAAAACTCGGAAGAAGCGCAGTCCATAGCGATCGTCACATCCTTGCCCGGCTCATATCCCGCAGCCTTGATAGCGGCCATGATAGAGCTCAACGCATCTTCCGTACCATCCAATGCCGGGGCGAAACCACCCTCGTCGCCTACAGCCGTGCTCAAGCCCTGATCGTGCAATACTTTCTTCAACGCATGGAAAACCTCTGCGCCCATACGAAGCCCAGCATGGAAACTCTTCGCGCCTACCGGACGAATCATGAACTCCTGAAAAGCGATCGGAGCGTCGGAGTGAGAACCTCCATTGATAATGTTCATCATAGGAACCGGCATCACGTAAGCGTTCGTTCCACCTATATAACGATATAAAGGCAGATCCAGATAATTAGCGGCGGCCTTCGCTACGGCAAGCGATACGCCTAGCATGGCGTTAGCACCTAAATTTGATTTTGTCTTTGTACCATCCAAATCGAGTAGCTTATGGTCTATCTCTCTTTGGTTCAAGGCACTCATCCCTAAAATGGCGGGAGCAATTACCTTATTTACATTATCCACGGCACAGAGAACACCTTTACCGCCATAGCGATTCTTATCGCCATCACGTAACTCGATAGCCTCGTTCTCGCCGGTAGAAGCGCCAGAGGGTACAGCCGCACGACCAAAGGCACCGGAAGCCAAATGTACGTCTACCTCTACTGTCGGATTACCACGTGAATCAAGGATCTCTCTACCTACTACTTTTACAATTTCCATATCTCTATATTGTTTTATTAGTTGTTCTATAATCTCTTACTTTCCTTTTTCATAAATAAAACAATAGCCAAGCAAGGAATGTTCCTTCTAACTCATCGAATTTATCAATCCGCCAATAAACAAAAAAAGCGATCCGTATGATACGGATCGCTTTTTTATATGATTATAAAAAACTTGCTTATTCAGCTGTTTTTTCCTCGCTTGTAGCTTCAACTGCAGGTGCTTCAGTAACCTCTGCTGTTGCTTTTTTACGAGAACGTCTTGTTTTAGGAGCTTTCTTAGCGGTTGTATCCTTCAACATGTTTTCGTTGTAATCTACTAGCTCAATAAAGCACATAGCAGCGTTATCACCTAAACGGTTACCAGTTTTGATAATTCTGGTATAGCCACCCGGACGGTCACCGATCTTCTGAACGATCTCCTTGAATAACTCTGTTACAGCATATTTGTCTTGCAAATTGCTAAATACCACACGTCTTGAGTGAGTTGTATCCTCCTTAGACTTCGTGATAAGAGGTTCTACATACTTACGTAGCGCTTTTGCCTTTGCTGTCGTAGTAAAGATTCTCTTATGCTTGATCAAAGAACAAGCCATATTCGAAAGCATTGCGTCACGGTGAGTATTTGTACGACCTAAATGATTGAATTTCTTATTATGTCTCATCGTTTACTTACTCTTTATCTAATTTATATTTTGTGATATCCATACCGAATGAAAGGTTCAAGCTCTCAAGCAGTTCATCAAGTTCAGTGAGCGACTTCTTACCGAAGTTACGGAATTTCAACAAATCATTCTTATTGAACTTAACCAACTCACCTAATGTTTCAACATCTGCGGCCTTTAAGCAATTCAATGCACGAACGGAAAGGTCCATATCAGCCAGCTTGCTCTTAAGCAACTGACGCATATGAAGTACTTCTTCATCGAACTCTTCATTGCCTTCAGTATCCGCTGTCTCGATCGCAATTTTTTCATCTGAGAACAACATGAAATGATGAATCAGAATCTTTGCTGCTTCCTTCAACGCTTCCTTCGGATGAATAGAACCATCTGTGGCTATTTCAAGAACCAACTTCTCGTAGTCCGTCTTCTGTTCAACACGGAAGTTCTCAATTGAATATTTCACGTTACGTATCGGAGTAAAGATAGAGTCGATTGCGATCACATGTATGTCTGCGTTCGGGTCTCTATTCTCATCTGCGGGTACATAGCCGCGACCTTTATTAATAGTCAATTCAATCTGGAAACTTGCGGTCGGATCTAAACGGCAAATAACCAAATCAGGATTCAAGATCTCGAATCCAGTCAGCTGCTTACCAATATCACCGGCTTTGAACACTTCCGAACCCGAAACAGTAATACTCACTTTTTCATTCTCGATGTCGTCTACGATATGCTTGAAACGAACTTGCTTCAGATTCAAGATAATGTTTGTCACATCCTCGATAACACCCGGGATTGTACCAAATTCATGGTCAACCCCGTCGATCTTAATGGATGTAATAGCAAAACCTTCAAGTGACGACAGGAGAATACGACGCAAAGCATTACCTATTGTAATACCATAGCCGGGTTCCAACGGACGAAATTCAAACTTTCCGAAGAAATTGTCCGCTTCCAACATTAATACTTTATCGGGTTTTTGAAATGCTAATATCGCCATGGAAATCAATTATTATTTAGAATACAATTCTACGATCAACTGCTCTTTAATGTTTTCAGGAATGTCAGTTCTTTCCGGCAGATGCAGTAATTTTCCGCTCATTGAAGACTGATCCCACTCAATCCAAGGATACTTGCTATGGTTGAAGCCTGACAAAGCGTCAACAATAACCTCCATGGATTTAGATTTTTCTCTAACACCAATAACCTGACCGGGTTTTACAGAGTAAGAAGGAATGTTTACAACACTTCCGTCTACTGTAATGTGACGATGAGAAACCAACTGACGAGCTGCAGCTCTTGTCGGGGCCATACCCAAACGATAAACCACATTGTCAAGACGGCCTTCTAACAATTGAAGAAGAACCTCACCGGTAATACCTTTAGAGCGTGAAGCTTTTTCGAATAAGTTTCTAAATTGCTTCTCCAATACGCCATAAGTGTATTTTGCTTTTTGCTTCTCGCGAAGCTGGATACCGTATTCAGAAGTCTTTCTTTTTCTGGAGTTACCATGTTGTCCAGGAGGATAGTTCTTCTTAGAAAGAACTTTATCCGCACCGAATATTGCCTCACCAAATTTACGGGCAATTCTTGTTCTTGGTCCAGTATATCTTGCCATTTTTCTATTTTTTTAAATGTTCTGCTTGAATCTGGAACCGTGCAGCCGCGATTACAGAGAGGATAAGGTCAATATGCAATCTATTCACAATTCCGGATTCAATGTTTAAGAAACTATAATTAATTATACTCTTCTCTTTTTCGGAGGACGACATCCGTTATGAGGAAGCGGAGTAACATCAACAATTTCTGTTACCTCGATACCTGCGCCATGGATCGTTCTGATAGCGGACTCACGACCGTTACCCGGACCCTTAACGAATACTTTCACCTTTCTTAAACCAAGATCATAAGCTACTTTAGCGCAATCCTGTGCTGCCATCTGAGCTGCATAAGGAGTATTCTTCTTAGAGCTTCTAAATCCCATCTTACCAGCGGAGGACCAGCTGATTACTTGTCCATCGCTATTCGCTAAAGACACAATAATGTTGTTAAAAGAAGAATGAATATGAGCTTGACCGTAAGCGTCAACCTTTACGTTTCTCTTCTTTGCTGCGACTGTTTTCTTTGCCATATCAACTCTTATTATTTAGTAGCTTTTTTCTTATTTGCAACAGTTTTCTTCTTACCCTTACGAGTACGAGCATTATTCTTTGTGCTCTGGCCTCTCAACGGTAACCCAACACGGTGACGAACACCTCTGTAGCAACCAATATCCATCAAGCGCTTGATGTTCAACTGAACCTCTGAACGAAGGTCACCTTCCACCTTATATTCAGCGCCAATGACTTCACGAACTTTTGCGGCTTGATCGTCTGTCCAATCCTTAACCTTGATATCACGATCAATCCCAGCCTTATCTAATACGGATTTTGCAGCGCTACGACCAATACCATAGATATAAGTCAAAGCGATTTCTCCTCTTTTATTTTGTGGCAAGTCTACACCAACTATTCTTATAGCCATATTACTTACTTAGATTATTTTGCAAAAATAATAAATTATCCTTGACGTTGTTTATACTTAGGATTTTTCTTGTTAATTACATATAAGCGACCCTTTCTTCTTACGATCTTGCACTCAGGTGTACGCTTCTTTAAAGATGCTCTTACTTTCATATCGTGTTTATTTTTATTTGTATCTAAAAGCAATTCTACCTTTCGATAGATCATACGGAGACATTTCTACTCTTACCTTATCCCCCGGAAGGATCTTAATGTAATGCATGCGCATCTTTCCTGAGATATGAGCGGTAATTTCATGTCCGTTCTCCAATTCTACACGAAACATTGCGTTTGACAATGCTTCTACAATTACTCCATCTTTCTCTATTGCTGATTGTTTAGCCATATAAATCCAATTAAATTGCGTTTTCTCCTAGAACGTCCTCTAAAAAAATAAATGAAGATAAGATCTGAGGGCCATCCGGACGTATAGCGATACAATGCTCGAAATGAGCAGAAGGCTTCCTATCCTTTGTACGAACCGTCCATCCGTCTTTCTCAAATGCTACGTTCTTACTTCCCATGTTAATCATCGGCTCGATACAGATACACATTCCGCTACGCAATAACGGTCCACATCCACGTCTGCCATAATTAGGTACTTCCGGTTCCTCATGCATCTTCCTACCTATACCATGTCCTACCAGCTCTCTTACGACAGAGTAACCTTTAGACTCACAATAGGTCTGAACCGCATTACTGATATCACCCAAACGGTGACCTTCAACAGCACTTTGAACACCTAAATAAAGTGAATCCTTCGTTGTTTTCAACAATCTCTTCACCTCCGGCGCAACCTCACCCACACAGAATGTATAAGCAGAATCACCGACAAAACCATTCAATATCGTCCCACAATCCACAGAGATCACGTCACCCTCTTTCAAGATCATCTTAGAAGAAGGAATACCATGTACCACCTGCTCGTTCACAGACGCACATATTGAATTAGGGAAACCACCATATCCCAAAAAAGCCGGAACAGCACCATTATCTCTAATGAACTCTTCCGCAATCTTATCAAGTTGAAGAGTGGAGACTCCGGGAGCAATATGCTTAGCGACCTCGCCAAGTGTCTTACCCACCAGTTGATTAGCCTCACGCATCAACTCAATCTCTTCATCTGTCTTTAAATAGATCATTCTATTAATAAGCGGCAACAGAGCCTGTACGGCCTTTGATTCTTCCTGACTTCAACAAACCGTCATAATGACGCATTAACAAATGACTTTCGACTTGCTGCAATGTATCCAACACCACACCAACCAAAATCAACAAAGATGTACCACCAAAGAATTGGGAGAACTCCATACTTACACCGGCAATTCTAGCGAAAGCGGGCATGATAGCGACCAACGCTAGGAAAAAAGCACCCGGCAAAGTAATACGGTCCATTATGGTATCCAAATAATCTTTGGTATTCTTACCCGGCTTTACACCCGGGATAAAACCATTGTTTCTCTTTAAATCATCCGACATTTGAGTCGGATTGATCGTGATAGCCGTATAGAAATACGTAAACAAGATAATCAACACCGCAAAAACGAAGTTGTACCAGAATCCCGTATTATCCATAAAAGCAGCCCAAAAGCTACTTTGCTCTCCCGTGCTAGAGAAACCAACAATAGAGATAGGAATAAACATGATCGCCTGAGCGAAGATGATAGGCATTACGTTAGCTGCATTCACCTTCAAAGGGATGTACTGACGTGCGCCACCATATTGCTTATTCCCAATAATTCTTTTCGCATATTGCACAGGAACCTTACGAGTACCTTGTACCAATAAGATCGCACCTGCGATAACAAGCAAAAGGAACAACATCTCAAATAAGAACATAACCAGACCACCGGTTTTCTCACTTGTCCTAGAAACGAATTCCTGAAACAAAGAGTGCGGCAGACGGGCTATAATACCAACTAAAATGATAAATGAAATACCATTTCCAACACCTTTATCTGTAATTCTTTCACCTAGCCATAAGATAAACATACTTCCCGCAGCCAAGATGATCGTAGATGAGACCGTGAACCAAATACCACCCGGTAAAGCCGCTCCAGCAGCCTTAAGCTGAACGCTCAAATTCACCAAATAAGTAGGACCTTGGAATAACAATATCGCTATCGTCAAGTAACGAGTCCACTGGTTAATCTTTCTACGGCCACTCTCACCCTCTCTCTGTAATTTCTGGAAAGAAGGAACTGCGATGGCCAACAACTGCATAACAATTGAAGCGGAGATATATGGCATGATTCCCAACGCAAAAATAGATGCGTTAGAAAAGGCTCCACCTGAGAACATATCCAACAGTGCAAGCAATCCGCCTCTTGTCTGCTCCTGTAAAGCGGTCAACGCTTTAGGATCGATACCCGGAAGCACTACATACGTACCAAAACGATATATAGCCACCAATAAAAGAGTGGTGAGGATCCGATTTCTCAGATCCTCAATCTTCCAGATATTCTTGATTGTTTCAACAGCTCTCATGACTTAGAGTTTAACGACTGTTCCACCTGCGGCTTGGATAGCTGCCTCCGCACTCTTAGAGAAAGCGTGAGCCTCCACCTCTAACTTAGCAGTCAAGCCACCATTACCAAGAATTTTAACCACTTGAGAAGAAGAGATAAAGCCAGCCTCCATCAATTCATTAATACCAATCTTAGTCAATTGCTTAGCCTCAGCCATTTGTTGCAACGTATCGATATTAATAGCTTTATATTCTACACGGTTAATATTCTTGAAACCGAATTTAGGCAAACGTCTTTGAATAGGCATCTGACCACCTTCGAAACCAATCTTGTTCTTGTAGCCAGATCTTGATTTGGCTCCTTTATGACCTCTTGTTGAAGTTCCGCCTAATCCTGAACCTGGACCACGTCCGATTCTTTTTCTGGTCTTGGTAGATCCTTCAGCCGGTTTTAAATTTGATAAATTCATATCGTATAATTTATTTTTTCAACCAATTATTACTTTACTACAGAAACCAAATGTTTCACTTTCTCAACCATACCTAAGATCGCCGGATTAGCTTCATGCTCTACAATCTGGTTCATCTTTCTCAGCCCTAGCGCATCAAGCGTTCTTTTTTGGTCTTTCGGGCATTTAATTCTACTTTTAACTTGCTTTACTTTAATAGTCGCCATAAACTTATCCTCCCTAATTAACCTCTAAATACTTTTTCAACAGCAACACCTCTGTTCTGAGCAACATCGAACGGGCTTCTCAACTCACCTAGCGCAGCAATAGTAGCTTTCACCAAGTTATGAGGGTTGGAAGAACCTTTAGATTTTGCCAAAACGTCTGTAATACCTACGCTCTCCAATACGGCACGCATAGCACCACCAGCCTTTACACCAGTACCGTGAGATGCGGGTCTGATCAACACCTGAGCACCACCGAATTTAGCTAATTGCTCGTGAGGGATCGTACCTTTGTGTACCGGAACCTTGATCAAGTTCTTCTTTGCAGCTTCTACACCTTTAGCGATAGCTGTCGTTACCTCACCAGCTTTACCTAATCCCCAGCCAACGATACCATCCTCGTTCCCTACTACAACGATAGCAGCAAAACTGAATGTACGTCCACCTTTTGTAACCTTAGTTACACGATTGATTGCAACCAGTCTGTCCTTCAACTCTAAGTCGTTGGTCGATTTAACTCTATTATTTGCCATCTTCATTAAAATTTAAGGCCGCCGTTACGTGCAGCATCTGCTAATTCTTTAATTCTCCCGTGATACAGGTAACCATTACGGTCGAAAACCACTGTCTGAACGCCAACTTCTTGAGCGCCTTTAGCGATTAATTCACCAACCTTAGCAGCGATCTCCTTTTTGGGAGCCTTAACATCTAATTTCAAAGATGAAGCAGCGGCTAAAGTCTTGCCTGTAGTATCATCTATCACCTGTGCGTAGATTTGCTTGTTGCTTCTAAACACAGTCAGGCGCGGACGCTCAGTAGTTCCTGAGATTTTGCCGCGTACGCCTGCTTTTATTTTTAATCTTCTTTCTAGCTTCGTTGTCATGATAATTTCAGTTTACGTAGATTACTTACCTGCTGACTTACCAGACTTTCTGCGAATCTCTTCACCCACGAACTTGATACCCTTACCTTTATACGGTTCCGGCATTCTGAATGAACGGATCTTCGCGCAAATCTGACCTAATAATTGTTTGTCAGCCGATTCAAGGATAATAAGAGGATTCTTATTTCTCTCTGACTTCGTCTCAACTTTCACTTCCTTCGGCAACTGCAAATAGATATTGTGAGTATAACCCAAAGAAAGATCCAATAACTGACCTGCATTTGAAACACGGTAACCAACACCTACTAACTCAAGCTCCTTCTTATATCCCTCCGCGCAACCAACAACCATGTTGTTGATCAAAGAGCGATACAAACCGTGTAACGCACGATGATTCTTATCATCAGTCGGTCTTGTTAAATGGATAACTCCGTCTTCCAAAGTAACATTAATATCAGGATTCACTCCCTGTACAAGTTCACCTTTAGGGCCTTTAACTGTTACTACATTATCCTTAATTGTAACTGTAACACCAGCCGGTACATGAATTGGTAATTTTCCTATTCTTGACATTCTTCTTCCCTCCTAATTAATAAACGTAACATAATACCTCGCCACCGATCTTCAGATCGCGGGCCTCTTTGTCAGTCATCACACCTTTAGAAGTAGAAAGAACAGCAATACCTAAACCATTCAATACTCTCGGCATTTCTTTGTAACCAGTGTACTTACGCAAACCGGGCGTAGAAACTCTCTCAAGTTTCTTAATCGCGTTAACTTTGTTTACTAGGTCATACTTCAAGGCGATCTTAATCGTACCTTGAGGACCATCCTCTACAAACTTAAAATTAAGAATGTAGCCCTTGTCGAAAAGGATCTTAGTGATCTCTTTCTTTAAATTTGACGCCGGCACCTCAACAACTCTGTGCTTCGCTTTGATCGCATTACGCAATCTTGTCAAATAATCTGCAATAGGATCTGTCATATAAATAATTAATTAAATTGATCCGGCCATCCGGACAATATTTAAACTAAAAAAACTCTTACCAACTTGCTTTCTTTACACCCGGGATTAAACCATTAGATGCCATTTCACGTAATTGGATACGAGAAATACCGAACTGGCGTACATACCCTTTCGGACGTCCTGTAATTTTGCAACGGTTGTGCAAACGTACAGGAGAAGCATTTTTAGGTAAAGCCTGCAAAGCCTCATAGTTACCCTCTGCCTTAAGCTGAGCTCTTTTAGCGGCATACTTAGCAACAAGCTTTGCTCTTTTAACCTCACGGGCCTTCATTGATTCCTTAGCCATAACTACTTAGTCTTTTTTTCCGTTTTTAAAAGGCAATCCAAATTCTCTCAAAAGAGCATAACCTTCTTCGTCTGTTTTCGCAGAGGTCACAAAGGTAATATTCATTCCCAATATTTTGGTAATATTATCGATATTTATTTCAGGAAAAATGATTTGTTCCTGAATACCGAGTGTATAATTGCCTCTTCCGTCTAACTTACTCTCAATTCCCTTGAAGTCGCGGATACGAGGAAGAGCGACACGAACAAGTCTCTCCAAGAACTCGTACATCTGCTCACGACGCAATGTCACCATCACACCGATCGGCATCTTTTTACGCAACTTAAAGTTAGAGATATCCTTTTTAGATACGGTAGCGACAGCTTTTTGACCTGTGATCGTAGACAACTCACTGATAGCGATATCGATGACCTTCTTGTCTGCCGTAGCTATACCTAATCCTTGATTAATCACGATTTTCTTCAAAACAGGCACCTGCATCACGGATTTGTAACCGAACTCCTTCGTTAAGGCAGGAACAATTCTGTCTTGGTATTCTTTCTTAAGACTGGCAGTATTGCTCATTACTTAATTTCCTCCCCTGATTTTTTAGAATAACGCACTAAAGCACCCTTCTCATTCAACTTACGGCCGATACGTGTTGCTTTACCAGATTTCGGGTCAACCACGTTAAGGTTAGAAAGATGAATAGGAGCTTCCTTCTTTTCGATTCCTCCTTGAGGATTCTTCGCATTAGGCTTGGTATGCTTTGATACCATATTAATACCCTCGACAATCGCACGATTATCTTTTACAAGTACCTGTAAAACACGACCTGTCTTACCCTTGTCCTCGCCGGTATTAACAAATACTATATCGCCTTTTTTAATATGTAACTTACTCATTACTTTAAATTTTACGAGATTAAAGCACTTCAGGTGCAAGTGATACAATTTTCATGTTTGTTGCACGAAGCTCTCTGGCAACCGGACCGAAGATACGGCTACCACGGATATCGCCACCGGCATTCAATAATACGCAAGCGTTATCATCGAAACGGATATAAGAACCATCCGGACGGCGGATCTCTTTCTTAGTACGAACGATGATAGCCTTAGAAACAGCACCCTTCTTAACGTCGCTAGCCGGGATTACGCTCTTGATTGCTACTACGATCACATCACCTACAGAGGCATAACGCTTTCTCGTACCGCCTAAAACACGGATACATAAAGCTTCCTTAGCGCCACTGTTATCTGCTACTATTAGTCTTGATTCTTGTTGTATCATCTTACTTAGCCCTTTCGATTATTTGAACTAATCTCCATCTCTTAGTCTTGCTCAAAGGACGAGTCTCCATAATCTTTACGGTATCGCCAATGTTGCATTCGTTATTTTCATCGTGAGCATGATATTTTTTCGTCTTACTAACGAACTTACCATAAATGGGGTGTTTTTCCTTCCATTTAATGGCAACCGTGATGCTTTTATCCATCTTGTTGCTCGTTACCACGCCCGTTCTTTCTTTTCTTAAATTTCTAGTTTCCATCAGGCTCAATTATTTGTTGTTAAGTTCTCTCTGGCGCAATTCTGTTTGCATGCGCGCGATCAATCTGCGTTGCTGTTTAATCTGAGAAGGATTATCCATAGGCGAGATGCTATGGTTAATCTTCTTCTGATCATAGGCCGCAACCTCTGCATCTACTCTCTCTAGCAACTCTTTCGTGCTTAGTTCTCTAATTTCTGCAATCTTCATAACAATTACGCATTTTGATTTTGCATGTCATAATCACGTCTCACAACAAACTTGGTTGTAACCGGAAGTTTTTGTGCGGCAAGGCGCAACGCTTCCTTAGCAATATCAAAGGGAACACCTTCGATCTCGAAAATCAGACGACCCGGAGTAACAGGCGCAACAAATCCCTCGGGATTACCTTTACCTTTACCCATACGAACCTCTGCAGGCTTCTTCGTGATTGGCTTATCCGGGAAGATACGAACCCAAACCTGACCCTGACGTTGCATATAACGTGTAACGGCGATACGGGCAGCCTCGATCTGACGACCGGTAATCCACTTATTCTCTAATGACTTTATTCCAAAAGAACCGAAGGCCAGCTGGTTGCCACGTTGAGCTTCGCCCTTCATGCGCCCCTTTTGCTGTCTTCTGAACTTGGTTTTCTTTGGTTGTAACATCTCTTCTTAAATTCTAACGTTTAACGATTAGCTCTTTTTCTCTTGAAGTTCTTGTCTCTGTTGCCACCGGCATTGTCGTTTCTACGGCCTGTCTCCTTGGTAGTGGTAAAAGAAGGAGCAAGATCGCGCTTGCCATAAACCTCACCACGGCAGATCCAAACCTTAACACCCAGCAAACCAACTTTTGTCAAGGCCTCAGCCAAAGCATAGTCGATATCTGCTCTAAGAGTGTGCAACGGAGTTCTTCCTTCCTTATACATTTCCGAACGAGCCATTTCAGCACCATTCAAACGACCAGAGATTTGAATCTTTATACCCTCGGCACCCATTCTCATGGTAGAGGCGATAGCCATCTTTACCGCGCGACGATATGCGATTTTACCTTCAAGTTGACGTGCGATGTTATTTGCTACGATAACAGCGTCCAATTCAGGTCTCTTCACCTCGAAGATGTTGATCTGCACTTCTTTGTCAGTGATCTTCTTCAACTCTTCCTTCAACTTATCAACTTCTTGACCACCTTTACCGATGATGATACCCGGACGTGACGTACAAACAGTGATCGTGATCAACTTAAGCGTACGTTCAATAACGATACGAGATACACTAGCTTTTGCAAGACGGGCATTCAAATATTTACGGATTTTGCTATCTTCCAGCAAAGTATCCCCGTAATTCTTACCGCCATACCAATTGGAATCCCAACCACGGATAATTCCTAAACGATTACTAATCGGATTAACCTTTTGTCCCATCTACAAATTAATTTTGACTATCGTTTTTACTAAGTGTATCAACAAACAGAGTTACGTGGTTCGAGCGTTTACGAATTCTGTAACCTCTTCCTTGAGGAGCCGGACGCATTCTCTTCAATGTAGTAGCGCAATCAACGCTGATTGAAGATACGCACAACTCTCCTGCCTCTGCTTTACGTTCATTTTTCTGTTCCCAGTTTGCGATTGCTGAACGAAGCAATTTTTCTACTCTTGCTGCAGCTTCCTTGTTTGAAAACTTCAAAACACCAAGCGCACGGAATACTTCCATACCGCGAATCATGTCTGCTACCAAACGCATCTTACGAGGAGAGGTAGGAACATTGTTCAACTTCGCGAAATACATGGTCTTTTGGGCTTCTTTTCTTGCTTCAGCTGATATTCTTTTTCTAGCACCCATTTTATTCGATTCTTTTTATTTTCAGATTCCTGAATTCCTGTTACTACCGATATTATCTTTTCTTATTACCGGCGTGACCGCGGAAAGTACGTGTCGGAGAGAACTCTCCTAACTTGTGACCTACCATATTCTCGGTTACGAAAACAGGAATAAATTTATTTCCATTGTGAACTGCAATAGTATGGCCTACGAAATCAGGCGAAATCATTGAGGCTCTTGCCCATGTCTTAACTACGGCTTTCTTTCCCGACTCATTCATAGTCAAGACTTTCTTCTCAAGCTTTACATTAATATACGGGCCTTTTTTTAGCGAACGACTCATAGTTTACTTTATTAATCAGATTATTTCTTTCTTCTTTCAATAATATACTTTGAAGAATGCTTCTTAGGAGCTCTAGTCTTCAAGCCCTTAGCATATAAGCCATTACGGGATCTAGGATGACCTCCGGAAGAACGACCTTCACCACCACCCATTGGGTGATCAACCGGGTTCATAACAACACCACGGTTACGAGGACGACGACCTAACCATCTAGAGCGACCGGCTTTACCTGATTTTTCAAGACCATGGTCTGAGTTTCCAACTGCGCCAATTGTAGCCTTACAAGCAGCAAGAATCTTTCTAGTTTCACCAGAAGGCATCTTGATAATTGCGTAAGCACCTTCCTTTGAAGTCAGCTGAGCGAATGCACCTGCAGAACGTACCATTTTGGCACCCTGTCCAGGACGAAGCTCAATATTGTGAATAATAGTACCAACGGGAATATTTGCCATAGGCAAAGTATTACCTACCTCAGGAGCGACATCGCTACCTGAAACCACTGTCTGGCCAACTTCCAATCCGTTCGGAGCGATGATATAGCTCTTTGCTCCGTCAGCGTAATACAACAAAGCGATACGAGATGAACGGTTAGGATCATACTCGATAGACTTTACTGTAGCAGGAATGCCATCTTTGTTTCTCTTAAAATCGATAAATCTATACTTCTGCTTGTGGCCGCCACCGATATAACGCATTGTCATCTTACCAGTGTTGTTACGACCACCTGTATTTCTCTTACCTGTTACAAGAGACTTCTCTGGTGTACTTGCAGTGATTTTATCAAATGCACCAATAACTTTGTGTCTCTGCCCCGGTGTCGTGGGCTTTAATTTACGTATTCCCATTTCTTTTTTTAGATATTACTAAAGAAATCAATTGTTTCTCCTTCTTTCAACGTTACGATCGCTTTCTTGAAAGCTGTCTGCTTGCCATTGATGATACCAGACTTAGTATAACGGCTTTTACGCTTTCCTGAGTAGTTGATGGTATTAACATCAACTACTGTGACACTGTACATATTCTCTACAGCTTTCTTAATCTCGAATTTGTTGGCATCAGGAGAAACGCGAAAACCATAGCGATTCGGAAATTGCTCTGTGATCGCTGTTTGTTTCTCTGTTACTATAGGTTTAATAATAATTCCCATTATTCTACTCCTTATGCTTTAAAATTTTGTTCAACAACAGCGACTGAACTTTCCGTCAAAACCAAATTAACAGCGCTTAACACAGCATATGTATTTAGTTCAGAAGCAGTTATTATATTCGTTTTCTCTAAATTTCGAGCTGACAAATATACTAAATTATTCTTCTCCGGTAAAACCATAAGTAACTTTTTATCAGATACTTTCAGGTTTTTAGTAATTGTTATAAATTCTTTAGTCTTAGGAGTTTCCATCGTGAAATCCTCTACGACAACAATCGCGTTGTTCTTTGCCTTGTAACTCAACGCTGACTTACGAGCCAAAGACTTTACTTTCTTGTTCAACTTGAACTCATAATCACGAGGTCTCGGACCGAATACACGGCCACCACCAACCAATACCGGAGAGTTGATATCACCACGACGTGCGCCACCGCCACCTTTCTGACGGATCAGCTTACGTGTACTACCTGATACTTCGCTTCTCTCTTTCGACTTATGTGTTCCCTGACGTTGATTTGCCAAATACTGCTTTACGTCCAAGTAAATAGCATGATCATTGGGTTCAATGCCGAAGATCGCATCGTTCAAAGTTACCTTTCTACCGGTATCTTCACCTTTAATATTAAATACGCTCAGTTCCATTACTTTTCAATTAATAAGATTGAACCTTTTGCTCCTGGAACAGATCCCTTTACCAATAAAAGGTTGTGTTCCGGCATTACCTTGATCACTTGAAGGTTCTGAACGGTTACACGTTCGTTACCCATCTGGCCGCCCATTCGCATGCCCTTGAATACTTTCGCGGGGTAAGAACAAGCACCGATAGCACCCGGTTTACGAGCACGGTTATGCTGACCGTGAGTAGTCTGACCTACACCACCAAAACCATGACGCTTAACTACACCTTGGAAACCTTTACCCTTGGATGTACCCACTACATCCACGAAACCTGCGTCTTCCAAGAAATCTACGGTGATCACGTCACCCATCTTGTACTCAGTCTCGAAATTCTTGAACTCGGCCAAGTATCTCTTGGGAGTTACACCGGCTTTCTTGAAGTGACCCATCTCTGGCTGTGTAGTGTGTTTCTCTTTCTTCTCCTCGAAACCCAACTGTACAGCTTCATAGCCATCATTCTCCAAAGTCTTGATCTGTGTAACCACACAAGGACCCACTTCGATAACAGTGCATGGAAGATTCTTTCCCTCGGCACTGAAAACGGATGTCATTCCGATTTTTTTTCCTAATAATCCTGGCATTTCACTAATTGTTAAAAACTTATACTTTAATTTCTACTTCTACACCGCTAGGTAATTCTAGCTTCATCAAAGCGTCAACTGTCTTCGCAGTTGAGCTATAGATATCGATTAGTCTCTTATAAGAAGAGAGTTCGAACTGCTCACGAGATTTCTTATTAACGAAAGTAGAGCGGTTCACTGTAAAGATACGTTTGTGCGTAGGAAGTGGTATAGGACCGCTAACGATAGCACCTGTAGCCTTTACCGTCTTTACGATCTTCTCGGCAGACTTGTCTACCAGAGAATAATCGTAAGACTTCAATTTAATTCTGATCTTTTGGCTCATATTTATTATATGTTTCTAAATATTATTTGATCAAATCAACGCGACCTTGAACTTCCTCCAACACTTGCTTAGCGATAGAAGAAGAAACCTGAGCGTAGTGTGAGAACTGCATTGAAGATGTAGCGCGACCTGAAGTGATCGTACGTAAAGCCGTCACATAACCGAATGTCTCAGCCAATGGAACCTTAGCTTTCACGATACGAGCGCCCGTACGGCTAGTCTCCATACCCTCAACTTGTCCACGACGCTTGTTCAAGTCACCGATAACATCACCCATGCTCTCTTCCGGAGTAACAACCTCCATCTGCATGATCGGCTCCATCAATACAGGACCTGCCTTAGCGGAAGCGTTCTTGAACGCTTGGATAGCGGCGATCTCGAAAGACAACTGGTCTGAGTCTACCGGGTGGAAAGATCCATCGATCAAAGTCACTTTCAACTTATCAAGAGGATAACCAGCCAATACACCGTTCTTCATAGCCTTCTCGAAACCTTTCTGTACGGACGGGATAAATTCCTTAGGGATGTTACCACCCTTAACCTCGTCTACGAATTGCAGAGTACCTTCGAAGCCTTCGTCTGCCGGTCCCATACGAACGATGATATCAGCGAACTTACCACGACCACCAGATTGCTTCTTGTAAACCTCGCGAAGATCAACCTGTTGCGTAATAGCCTCCTTATAAGTAACCTGCGGACGGCCTTGGTTACACTCAACCTTGAACTCACGACGCAAGCGGTCGATAATGATATCCAAGTGAAGCTCACCCATACCGCTAATAACGGTCTGGCCCGTATCCTCGTTTGTCTGTACACGGAAAGTAGGATCCTCCTCGGCCAACTTAGCCAAGCCCATACCCAACTTATCCATATCTTTCTGGGTCTTAGGCTCCACAGCAACACCGATAACCGGTTCCGGGAATTCCATAGACTCTAACGTGATCGGATGGTTCTCATCGCAAAGCGTATCACCTGTGCGGATATCCTTGAAACCAACACCGGCACCGATATCACCACAACCAATCATCTCCATCGAGTTCTGCTTGTTAGAGTGCATTTGGAACAAACGGGAGATACGCTCTTTCTTTCCGGAACGCGTATTCAGCACATAAGAACCAGCGTTGATAGCACCTGCGTATACACGGAAGAAGCATAAACGACCTACATACGGGTCGGTAGCGATCTTAAACGCCAACGCGGTCAACGGCTCCTCGAACAGAGGCTTACGAACGATCACTCTTTCAGGATCTGAAGGATCTGTACCCTCGATAGCCGGAGTATCTTCAGGAGAAGGCAAAAACGCGCAAACTGCGTCCAATAGAGTCTGTACACCTTTGTTCTTGAAAGAAGAGCCACAAGTCATCGGGTTGATCTGCATAGCCAACGTACCCTTGCGGATGGCTACCATGATCTCCTCTTCCGTGATGGTAGAAGGATCGTCGAAGTATTTCTCCATGATAGCGTCATCGCACTCAGCCAAAGACTCAAGCATCTTGTCGCGCCATTCCTCAGCCTCAGCTTGCAAGTCTGCCGGGATCTCCTCAACGTTATACTCGGCACCCATACTCTCGTCGTGCCAGAAGATAGCCTTCATCTTGATCAAGTCTACGACACCCTTGAAAGTCTCCTCAGCCCCGATAGGGATCTGGATCGGACAAGGATTAGCTCCTAAAACGTCTTTCACCTGGCGTACTACCTCAAAGTAGTTAGCACCCGAGCGGTCCATCTTGTTCACGTAACCGATACGAGGTACATTATATTTATCAGCCTGGCGCCATACGGTCTCAGACTGAGGTTCAACACCACCTACGGCACAGAATGTAGCAACAGCACCATCCAATACACGGAGAGAACGTTCAACCTCAACCGTGAAGTCAACGTGTCCCGGAGTGTCAATCAAGTTGATTTTATAACGGTCGCCCAAATAGTTCCAGAAAGTTGTCGTAGCAGCGGAAGTAATCGTGATACCACGCTCCTGCTCCTGCGCCATCCAGTCCATTGTAGCAGTTCCATCATGAGTCTCACCAATCTTATGTGTCAGACCTGTGTAAAACAAGATACGTTCAGAAGTAGTTGTCTTACCAGCGTCAATGTGAGCCATGATACCGATGTTCCTAGTGAACATCAATTGCTTATCGTTGTTTGCCATATTCTTTATATTGCCTTAAAAATTAAAATCTGAAGTGAGCGAACGCACGGTTAGCCTCAGCCATACGGTGCATATCTTCTTTTCTTTTGAACGCGCCACCTTGGTTATTGAAAGCATCCACAATCTCAGCGGACAACTTATCAGCCATGGTCTTACCACCTCTCTTGCGAGAGTAAAGGATAAGGTTCTTCATAGAAATTGACTCTTTACGATCCGGGCGGATCTCAGTAGGGACTTGGAATGTAGCACCACCTACACGGCGTGACTTAACTTCGACTTGAGGAGTAATGTTATCAAGCGCAGCTTTCCAAATTTCGAGAGAGGATTTTTCCTCGTTAGGCAATTTAGCCTTAACGGTCTCCAAAGCGGAATAGAAAATCTCGAAGGCAGTATTTTTCTTGCCATCATACATCAAATGGTTAACGAATCTCGTAACCTTTACATCACCGAAAACAGGATCCGGAAGGATCTGTCTTTTCTTTGGTTTTGCTTTTCTCATTTTGTTTTCAAAAAATTTGTTCTTGTCGTTGGTTGCCTCTAATCTTGTCTTCAACGGTTCCGCCGAACCATTTACTCAACCTATAGCCTATCCAAATAACTCAAACCTGTTTTTAATACTTAATTTAAATCTCAGTTTGAAGGCATGTAACTAATTACTTCTTCTTACCTTTTGCGGCAGCTGCTGCTTGACCCGGTTTCGGACGCTTAGCTCCATATTTGGAACGTCTTTGCGTACGGCCGTTAACACCCGCTGTATCCAACGTACCACGAACAATGTGATAACGCACACCAGGAAGGTCCTTCACACGACCACCACGTACCAATACGATAGAGTGCTCTTGCAAGTTGTGTCCTTCTCCCGGGATATAGGAGTTAACTTCCTTACCATTTGTCAAACGTACTCTCGCTACTTTACGCATTGCAGAGTTAGGTTTCTTCGGAGTCGTAGTGTAAACACGTACGCAAACGCCACGTCTTTGAGGACAAGCGTCCAATGCGGGTGATTTACCCTTCTCCACCAAAGTTTCCCTTCCTTTTCTAACTAATTGCTGAATTGTAGGCATTTCTTTCTTTTTTTAAACTTTGAATGTGTTATTATTATTATCTAATCTTCTTCTATTTCAAGTCGCAAAGTTACGTATTATTTTCGGACTATCAATAAGTTGTCCCTGTTTTTTTCGTATACTCCGCACTAAAAACGGTGCAAAGGTACGTATTTGTTCCCGTTCGACAAGGCTAGCCCCAGTCGTATTTATTAATATTTAACAATATTCCGTTATCTACCGATAAGCCTCCTATCCCACAAGCACGTAAAGCGACTGGTGGCGGGTGCCTATATCTCGTAATCTCCCTTCCTCTACGAGCTGGCGCAGGCGGCGGCTGGCGGTGCTACTCGTCAGGCCGCAAAGTCGCTGGAAGGCCACACGGGTCATATACACATGCTCGGCGAAATAGCTCGCCAGCAATTGGTCGATATGCTCAGGCTCTAATTGGCGGGAATGGGATTTGTACTTGGCTCGTTCCAGTGTCATCGTCTTCAAGCTGTCTTTCAGCTCTATCTCGGGACGGAAGGACACGGACTTGAAGCAGATAGACTCCGCGCGTATCTCGTGCGTGGATTCTACGGCGGGGCATTGCAACGTTACTTGCAGATAGCCCAGCCCTTCGATATGCACACGCTTTCCCTCTCGTAAATATTCCACGGTCACCTCGCTTAAAGAGATAAGCACGGCGGCCACATCCGCCGGGGTGACGGTGCATCGGCCGTGAATACGTTTGGCCAGATCGTCCGTATCAATCGTGCCGGATGATACGATACGTGCGTGATAACAAGGGCGCTCCACGCCATCTTTCAGCGTCGGAGTCTTATAAAAGTCATATTTAGCTGCCATATATTTAGTATGAGATTAAAAGGTTATTCGTGGATACATACCGTGACACTAATCGTTTCACGGAGGTGAAAAGATCGTTTCACCTAGGTGATGAGATCTCTTCACGGTTGTGATACGATCTTTTCACGGAGGTGAAAAGATCAGAGGCACTAGACAAAGATACTACATACATAACATCTGAACAAGAGTTCTTCCGAGTATTTGATCTAGATTACTCCATTATGACCACGACCGGATTATCTTCCTCGGTCAATGTCTCAAGCCTCTTTATCTCTTCCGGCCAATCCTTCCGCCCGGAATGCTCCTCGAACCAGCTTACCACAGACGCTGCCGGGACGATCTGCGCAAAGGCTCCGGCCGGCGAGGCAAAGGTGGGTTGCAAAGGGAGGAAACCATTCAAGTCGTCGCGCGCACCCTCTTTAAAAGGAGCCGCCTTTACCTCTCCGCCTCGCTTATCATAAACGGCATTATAGACTTCCCACTGATCCGGATCATGTAAGCCCACCACGAAACGCAGCCAAAGCAACCGATCATTCTCATATACGTCCAAGGGATAAATAGCTTGGTCTTTCTCCGGCGTGTACCGATCTTTCCGGTCCCACCGCATCGCGCCAAAGTCGAAACGGGCCACGGGGGTTAATCCGTCCGGCTCTACCCGATAGATCGTGTCATTGAAGGTCTCGCGAAAGAACAGCTCCTTGTCTTTATGCCAGAAGATCTGCTCCGACGGGAGCATGCAATTCTGGCGACTGCCTTTAAACTCCATGTAAATCGCGACGAAGCCCGTCTCCTAATGTTTATGTACATCCACACGCTGGATATCTGCCACATCACCCGAGAGCGGGCTGCGCTGATCGCCACGCGAAGGGAAAGAGGCCAATAGTACCGTATCCCGGAAAAGGATGATCCGGTCCGGCTTCTTGTCGGTAGCGGGTAGATGCTCTACCAATATGTTCTCATCTAAATAATCATAGGTGTCGATTCCGAAAAACCCGTCCGTAACGTCCAGATCCCGTTGTTCCCCCACGAAGTTCCCATCCGTATCATAAATGACAGAGCGGCCGTTTCCCGCTTGGAGATAGATATGTCCGACCTCCGCGTTCATCCAACCGGAAAGCGACAAGCTCCCTTCCGGATCGTTCCCGATATGCCCGATCGAGGTGATGAAACGCCCGGTCGCCTTATCAAAGGCCAGGCACTGCTTCTGTTCCGAGGAGACGATCAACTTATCTCCGGCGATCCAAACCGTCGGGTTCTTTCCTACCAATGACTGATCGGTCGTCTCCAAAGGTACATAGCGTATCTTCTGGAAATAATCAGAGGCCTCTAACGCGGTTTGATTCCGATAGGCTTTCTCCACCGGAATTATCTTCAGGCCCTCCTCCTTCTTGACCTGATCGCAGGAGAAGAAAGCGATCAAGGACAATACGGCCACACTGATACATGATTTTACTTTTAGATCCATGATAAATTGATTTAAGGTTATTTTATACAGTATATCTTCTAGTCAGCAGCCGCGAAGCCTCATTTGAATCTTTTCTCCAGCTCCTCGTCGGTCAGCATGGAGATGATCGTCTTACCGTCCGGGGTCAGGTTCGAGTCCGGGCACGAGAACAGGGAGGCGATCAGATGATCCATCTCTTCCGGGGATAAGGATTTGCCGGGACGGATGGCGGCGGCTTTCGCCAAAGAGAAGGCGATGACTTCGCAGATCTTCTCATGCGCGTCGCATCCGGTCTCGATCGTCCGGTCCACGATATCCTTCACCAAGGTTACCGGATCAAGGTTCTCTATACCGGCGGGCAGGCCATTGATCGCGTAATTGTCATTTCCCAGATTGCTCAGATCAAAGCCGACGAAGCGTAAATCTTCCAATAAGGATGGCAATACGGCCGCCTCGGCAGCGGTAAACTCTACGATCTCCGGGAAAAGGACTTGCTGGGAGACTCCTTGCTGCTGACGGATATTCGACAGGTATTGGTCGGACAAGACGCGCACATGCGCCCGATGCTGGTCTATAATCGCCAGACCCGATTTCAAGGAAGTCACGATATATCGCCCTTTATATTGATAACAAGGATTGCTTACTTCCGTAAACAGGTTTTCCGGGCTCGCCGCCTCGGCCGTCAGTTCCCCGATCGGGGCGTCCTCGAAAGTCTCGGACTCCAATTGGACGGCTACCCGGTCGTTCTCGAATCCCTGGTATAATTTAGACCAATCGAATTCCGGTTTCTTATAGGAAGTAGTATCAAACGGGTTATAACTGGAATCCACTTGCACATTCGGGGCCTTATAGGTAGTAGGCTCACTTTTCTTTACCGGGTTGTAGACAGGAATATCGATCGCGTCCTCCACGTCGAAATCGATCGTAGGGATGGCGCTCGATTTAGCCAACGCCTCGCGGGTGGCGGCCATCAAGATCTGCCAGATCGGTTGCTCGTTCTCAAACTTGATCTCCGTCTTTGTCGGATGGATATTGACATCGATCGAAGAGGGGTCCAACGTGAAATAAACGAAATAATTCGGCATATCCCCGGCGGGGATCAATTGCTCGTAGGCCTGCATGATCGCCTTATGGAAATAAGGGTGCTTCATATAACGGCCATTCACGAAAAAGAACTGCAAGGCCCCCCGCTTCTTCGCCGAGTCCGGACGACCCACGAAGCCGGAAATAGTCACCATGGAACTCTGGGCATCCAGAGAGAGCAACTTCTGGTTTAAATTCTTACCATATATATTAATGATGCGTTGACGTAGCCCCGACTCGGACAGATTGAATATCTCCGCGTCATTATGATAAAGAGACATGCCCACTTGTGGATTCACCAAGGCAATTCGCTCGAACTCATTGATGATATTCCGGAATTCCGTCTCGTTCGACTTCAAGAATTTCCGGCGGGCGGGAACATTAAAGAAAAGATTCTTCACGGAGAAGATACATCCCTCGTTACAGGCCTCCGGCTCGATACTCTCCAGATTGGAGCCCGCGATAGACAGGCAAGCGCCAAGCTCGGCCTCCCTAGCCCGGGTACGCAACTCTATATGGGCGACGGCGGCGATAGAGGCCAACGCCTCGCCCCGGAAACCCATCGTATGCAAAGAGAATAAATCCTCGGCCGTGGAGATCTTAGAGGTAGCGTGCCGCTCAAAAGCCATGCGGGCATCCGTCTCGGACATACCTCTTCCGTCATCGATCACCTGTATCAATGTCTTACCCGCATCCTTTATGTTCACTTGAATATTGGAAGCGCCAGCGTCCACCGCGTTCTCGACCAACTCCTTAACGACAGAGGCCGGACGTTGGATCACCTCTCCCGCCGCGATTTGATTGGCGATATGGTCCGGAAGTAAATGAATGATATCGCTCATTACCAGAACATATACCACAACAAGGCAGCCAAGACAGCCAAGGCCACCGCCAGTTTCACATTCTTATACTTACGGGCCCGGGAATCCTCGCCCCGCTCCACGCTTTTCTTCAAATGCGAGGTACCTTCAATGAAGGTTCCCTTGATATGCGGCTTATACTCCTCCAACGATTCCTCTACACCCATTTCGCGTTTGACCTTACTTATACGTTCCTCCAAGGCTTCCTTATGGGGGTCCCAATAAATAGGTTTATGATCATATTGGCGCGGTTTGCGCTGGTTATAAAACGAGAAAAGTGCCATAGCTTTACCTATTAATTATGAATACGACGCTAATGTACGAATTTATTGCTTCTCTTCGGAGCATCTTGAGCTTTTCTTTTCACGACCTGATAAATATCATCCTTATCCTTCGGACGGACATAATCAAACCAATAAAAGTCTTTCAAGTATTTCTGGTCGGGCTTCAGATCGGGAATAGGGGTCATCGTACCCGTTGGGGTAGGCCATATCTTCAGCTTATCCAACTTATTGTCTTTTAGCCAGATCGTAAGGAATCCGCTCTTGCTCTCGTTCATGCCGACCATCGAGCCGTCCTTCTCCAATGGGAAGAATATAGATTCGGCGTTGCCCGCCACATCGATCCGATTCACGACTTGTCCCTCGAAATAAGCCTTCAAGTCATTTCCCTTTAATTGATTGAACGCGGCAGAATCGATTCGCTGTATCGCGAAAGCGAATTGCTTCACGTGGGCGAAATCGATCGAGCTATCATTCATAAAGATCAAGATCGTATCTCCATAGATCTGATACTGCTCGTTCCAGACGATAGGATCCGTATACATATATAATATAGAGTCTCTCGTGTTAAACTGCATCGAATCGCAAACGCCTTGCATATCTTTCCGATAGAAACGCACTCCGTAATAAGCTTTCACTTCCCGGTAAAGAGAATCCACCGTAGTCATCTTCAAGGAATCGCCATGCAGATACAAGGTATCTCCTTGGCTAAATTCCAAGAAACGGGCGCTATCCGTAGCGAAAGCATACTCGGTCTTCTCGTTGTAAAAGCCGTATTGACCTTCCAGTGTGACATGCCGCGCCGTGTCTTGCAGGCTCATATTACCGAACGCCTCCCCAAAGCCCAATCCCCGGTTGTAGGCGATAGAGTCGCCCGTCAAGACACGGTCGCCGGAAACCACTTGGGAGCGATCCAATAGCAAAGAGGTATTATTCATGGTATCGTACCAACCCCTGGAAGAATAGATCGTGCCACTATCCGACACGATGACAGACGGCCCGAGGATCGTGGCGATCTTCGAGTCCGTATTATAATGTAAGGTATCGGAATACAACGTGAATTGCTCATTCTCCAGGCGGACACTATCATTGAAGATAGCCAATTTCGTACCAGGCGAGTATTGCCCGTAAAAAGAAGAGAGCTGATTCAAGGAGTCCACGATCAGACCTCCGTCGAAATAATATCCGATATCCGGGATTCGCTCATAGTTTAAGCTATCCGTAAACAGGGTGACCTGCCCATTCTCCATGCGGACATTCTCCCGCAGATAAGCGATCTGGGTATTTCCATCGTAAAACAGGTAATTTCCATACACGAACAAGGTATCCCCTTGTTCCATCCGGACATTACTAAACGCCTCCAAGGAATTGGTCTGCTCAAAGAAATACGCGCTATCGCAATACATATACGAACTATCATGGCGAAAGCAAACATCACCATTCAGTACCTGAGCCTCGGCGTTCCTCTCCTTATCGAACGAAAGCGTATTCGCATGCTCCAGAAAGACCCTCGTCTTCTTGGGAGCGACACTATCTTTGGCGGCCACCACCGTGCTATCTTGCGTTTGCGCGAATACGCCAACCGATAAGGCACACGATAAGACCGCTAGAAATAACCTGTTAATTAGTCTCATTCCTTAATCCAACCCGGATATTTGAAATCACAATTCCTCCAACCGTCGCTAATACGTACGTAGGTTGATTTTTGCTTCTTCGTGATCCAGTCGTTCAATAACACCTCACGCTTCTTAGTCTCCACGATCGCTTTCAACGCCTGGAAGTCATCGGCCAGATTCGCCTTATGCCCTTCCGTCCGGGCTTTCAGCTTAACGATAGCCACTACCTCTTTCTGCTTGTTCGTCAACATGGTAAAAGGTTTGGAGACCTCTCCTACTTGCATTCCATATACCACCTTACCGATTTCCTGCGGAAGTTCTTGCATCTCGAACTTAGGGGTTCCCATATTGCTGCTCTCATAATCTTGGTTTACCATCAAACCTTTATTATTACGCGTATCCTTGTCGTAAGAGACGAATGTAGCGGCTTCCTCGAACGAGAATTTATTCGCTTCCAAATCATTATACAAAGAATCCAGACGAGTGGTAGCATCCGCCAACTCCTTATCGGAGACTTTCGGCTTCAACAAGACATGGCGGCAGTTGATACGGTCTCCACGTTTCTCGATCAACTGGATGATATGGTAACCATACTCCGTCTGTACGATCTGGGAGACGCGCTTCGAGTCTTTCAAGTTGAACGCAACATTCGCGAACTCCGGCAACAGCTGCGTCTTGCTCATGAAACCCAACTCACCGCCCCGAGACGCCGAACCCGGATCTTCCGAGTACAAACGAGCCAATGTAGAAAATTCCATCTTGCCTGAATTGACCTGCTCCGTGAAATCACGCAAGCGAGCCTTGATAGCGTCCGTTTCCTCAAACGGAATCTTCGGTTCCAAGGTAACGATTTGCACCTCTACCGTCGTAGGGATATTCGGCAGGCTATCCTGAGGCAACTGGCTGAAATATTTACGCACCTCGGAAGGTGTCAGCTTGATCTCGCCGATCAATTGATGCTGCATTTGTTGAACTACCTGCTGCTCCCGCACCATCTCCTTACGCTCGTCCTTGATCTGGGAAAATTTCTTACCGAAATATTCCTCCAATTTCTCGCAAGAGCCGATTTGGTTCACGGCCATGTTCATCCATTGATCCACGCTCTGGATCACTTGGTTCTCGTTCACGGTGATACTATCGATCTTAGCTTGATTCAGATATAGTTTCTGTATCGCCATCTGCTCCGGGATCACGCAATACGGGTCGCCATCCAAGCGGACTCCCTCGTTTTGATTATACAAACGCTGCGTCTCAATATCCGAACGTAAAATAGCGTCATCTCCTACCACCCACACAATTTCATCGATCACATTGTCTTGCGCCATTACAACGCAAGAACAACAGGCAAGAAAAAATACACTTAAAATCTTTTTCATCATGTCTACCCATTTATAAAATTAGAGATCACGGCTCGGAATGGAATTTCACGTCACCGCTCCGGATCGCGTCGTTATATAACTCATCTTCAAAATTTCTCAAGAATTCAACCTTTCGTTGGTTTACCAGCATTTCCATAACGTGCGGACTGGCATAATCATACGGCTCCACACTGCCGGAAAGCAAATATTCCTTGATATTCAGCAGATAGCAATAACTACTATCCGCTACCTCAACAAACTTATTCGCCTTCAAAAACGTGTTCGGATTCGACACATGGATCGGTATATTGTCCATTACCTCATCGAAATCAACCCATTTGTCGTAAAAGTACTCATAAATCGTGGCATTTTGCACACTATACTTCTCAATTTTTTCTAAAGAGGCCACATCTGTGGATTTGTACCACTTTTTGACATCGGAAAGTCCCGGGGCATCCACCGGAATCTTCAAGAACAATCCCTTGATCAAGCCTTTATCCAAGATAAACTTTTTCTGGTTTTCCTCGTAATAGTTTAATTTATCACTTTCCCGGATATCGGCTTTCAGCTTCTCCTCCACCAACCGTTCTTGATAACGGTAACGGACCAAGGAACGCCTGTATTCCTCTACCAATTTATCGACCTCCTCTTTCTCATCCCCAAAGTTACGCAAGGCCACATCGTACACCAACACATCCTTTACCCATTTCTGGATAAAGCTCTCGGCCAGCAACGTACTATCAGCGGAGGAAATCCCCCGAGGTATTAGCCTATTCACCTCCGAACGATTTAGGGTACGTCCTTTCACGCTAACCAAGACATCCGTAGTATCAGCCGGCTGAGAACCTTTACAGGCACCCAACAGCACAACGAACGCTAGGAACATGAAGACTATCCTCATATCTATCTTTATTTTATTTCTTTAGTTTCTTCAATAATTTCCAGTTGACAGTCACCGGATATTTCTTATTCAAATCCTCGATCCACTTCGCTTCCAACACCTTCTGCTGGGCGGAGGGTTTGCTCCAGATCTCCCGGTTGCTGACCTCAAACAACAGGATCCCATCCCGGTACTCCTGCATTAAATGAGGGATCTCCGGATGTTTCGTCTCCAGATTCTTACGCTCGGCGGTCGTCACGATATCGCGGATAAACAAATCATAGACCTCTTGCATGAAATCACCCGCATACGTCTTTGTCGAGAACGGGCAACGTTGGATATAATAAGCGAACTCCGCTTGCGGAAAATCCCTTCCATCCAAACGCATAAGCGTCTTGTTCATATCCTTCGCTTTCTCATAAAACGCCTCATCCGTAGGGAAATGATCGTTACATAAGGCCTGCAGCTCCGCATAAGCTTCCGGATAGAAAACATATCCGTATTCTTTTTTCATACGATCGTCGAAAGCTTTATACAACTCGAAGTTACGTTCACCCTGTCCCATACGTCTCGACAAGGCTTTTTCCTCTTCCTCAAACGAAGGGCGTTCCTTCCTATCGATCAACTTAATGATATGGTAACCAAAACGAGTTTCCACTACCCCGGATAAATCACCCGGCTTGCTCAAGGCAAAAGCAGCTTGTTCAAAAAGCTGTGCCATCTCGCCTACCCCAAACCAAGGTAATACTCCCCCTTTCTTAGCAGAAGCCGCATCCCCCGAATATTCTTTCGCCAACTCGCCGAAATCCGCACCCTCCTGTACTTGCTTATAGATAGCTTGCGCTTTCGCCAGAAAAACCGACGAATCCTGCATGGCGGAATCCTTCGGGAAAGCGATCAATATATGAGCGACATGTACCCGTCCCGGATTGGGTTTACGGCTATGGATTTTTATCAAATGAAATCCTAATCTCGTGCGAACAGGTTCACACACCCGGCCGATCGGCAAAGAATAGGCGGCATCCTCAAACTCCTTTAAGGATTGCATCGGGAGCAAGCAACGTACATATTCGCAAGCGACATGCTCCTTGTCCTTCTCAGCCAAAGCATTCCCGACCGTTTCCATATCCTCTCCTTTCTGGAGACGTTCGTATACCTGCATGGCTTCTTGATATACAGCTACCGTATCTTTGGAGACCGTCTTTTCCGGCAAGCGGAATAAGATGTGGGTCAACTCTACCGAGTGCCCCCCCCGGTCATATACCGCACGGGCAGCCGCTTTCTCACCTCCCTTATCCGACATATAGCTATCGATCAACTGAGCACGGTATCCATCCAACTCGGTTTTGAATGAGGATGTCTGGTCGATCCCTAAAGATTCCGCCTCCGCTACTTTTAACTTGAAATTCTTAAACAGCTCAACATAGTTTTTGACGGACTTTGTATTCGACAAATCCACCTCTCCATTCTTCTCCGCGATAAAAATAAATTCAGATAAAGGCACTTGTTTTCCAACGACCGTCATAACGACCGAATCGGACGCAGTCTGAGCGTTAACTGTCACACAAGCGAATACCCCAAATGAGATAAGTAACTTTTTCATCAAAAAATCTTTTACCATAGCACGAATATACATTACAAAAATAACACTAATCTAACGGAGAGCCGACAAGAAAAGTATGCTATCCCATTAAATTAGTGTTTTTTATAAAACGTAAAACTTGTATTACTATTCACCACGGCTATAATTCGGTGCCTCTTGCGTGATCGCTACATCATGCGGATGGCTCTCTTGCACACCTGCGTTGGTGATTCGAGTAAAACGAGCTTTATGCAACTCCTCGATATTATGCGCCCCGCAATAACCCATTCCCGCACGCAAACCACCTACCATCTGGTAAATGACCTCATACAAAGAACCCTTAAACGGAACACGGGCTGCGATTCCCTCCGGAACCAGCTTCTTCACGTCATCTTCTACATCTTGAAAATACCGGTCCTTGGAACCCTTTTGCATGGCTTCCAACGAACCCATTCCGCGGTAAGACTTAAACTTACGACCATTGAAGATAATCGTTTCGCCCGGCGATTCCTCTACACCCGCCAACAGAGATCCCATCATCACGGAAGATCCACCAGCGGCTATCGCCTCCACGATATCACCGGAGTAGCGCAAGCCACC
>JAQVCX010000028.1 GCA_028689545.1 Parabacteroides sp. | reverse complement strand
CCTCGCCGCCCTTGCACACATCCGACAACTGCCTTAAGAAGCATTTGTAAATCCAAAAAGAAAAAATTATATTTGCAGAGATTTAAAAGAAATAGAAACCAGACAGAGTTTGAATTACACTCCCTGAAAATGTGCTTTCCGACAAAGGAGGACTATACAATCGGACCACGCGCAGTATATATCTTGCTCCTTTTACATTACATGAAACGGAACAATATCTTCTTTCACGTGGCATTAACTGGAATCGTTATCAAATAGCGGAGTGTTATATGGTTCTTGGAGGTACGCCACTTTATCTGCAAATGCTTGAACGCAATTTGAGCTTTACCCAGAATGTCGACAACCTCTTTTTCATACAGAA
Source organism: Parabacteroides sp. (assembly GCA_028689545.1). Lineage (GTDB taxonomy): Bacteria > Bacteroidota > Bacteroidia > Bacteroidales > Tannerellaceae > Parabacteroides. Next base: position 34,035 of record JAQVCX010000028.1, on the reverse strand, counting down.
TGCACCGTTGGTGCGGGAATACGATTTCTTATTCCGCTCACTGTTCAATGAAGCTACTTTGCATAGACAGATTATCGAGACTCTGGCAAACAAAGTAACAGGAATGACTCGGAATGAAATTATGGCTGCAACAAAAATCGAAGATGGTGGGGCTTTGACAAAAGCTCTGCGAAACTTGAGCGATTGCGATTTTATCCGTCAATACTCTGCATTCGGCAAGATTGAGCGTGGAACGATATACCAACTGACGGATTTGTTTACGCTGTTTCATTTGCGCTATGTCAAAGGGTATCGCGGACAGGATGAGAATCATTGGCAAAATATGATAGATTCTCCCTCACGTAGAGCATGGAGCGGATACTCCTTTGAACAGTTATGCCTGCATCATATCCGCCAAATCAAACAAAAGTTGGGTATAAGTGGTGTACAAAGCGATGTCTGTGCATGGAAAGGTGATGGTGCCCAGATTGATTTATTGATTGATCGCCGAGATCAGACCATCAATCTTTGCGAAATGAAATTCTCACAAAGTGAGTTTGAGATCACAAAACAATATGATGAACACTTACGTGAACGGGCAGAAAGTTTTCGCTCGGCAGCGAAAACACGTAAAGCTCTACATCAGACATTTGTAACGACATACGGTGTTAAGAAGAATATGTATAGCGGCAACGTGCAAAGTGAAGTCAAACTTGACGATTTGTTTGTAGAGTAAAAAACTAAGATTATACGTAAATAAGACTAATACAGAAAATTATCTATTACATATTGGCTATAATACTTCTGATATATTGGCTGGGAACATATGTCCTAATTATTGTGGTTATATTGACTGTAATCGTATTATTGACAAAAGGGAAATCCATATCGAATAATGAATCAGTAAATCAATCCAATAATGACAAATTGAATAAAAGCGCATCTATTGATGTACAACCAGCAGATCTACAGAGTAATAATATTACGAACAGTTACATAGAAGTAGATGTTCTCTGTCATAATGGAGAGTCTGATAAAGAAATAGATCAACAATACATTATATCACAAATTGTATCCGGACTATTGAAGAATGCGATTGTCCGAGGTGGGGTGTCAGCGAACTCTGATGAAAGTAATATTGTGGAAGAACATTTGCATTCAAATAAAACTGAAAACGTTCAGATCCCTCTTATGGAAAAAGCAAAAATTATAGAGAATAAAACTTTACAAAAGAGGAAGTGGGTAGAAAACCTCAAATTACGAGAAGAAGCCAATATAATGCATCAAATGGGTTATCTTGACGAAGAGATTAATTTCATAAAAAATGCAATACATCGCTACGAATTACCAGATTTAGCACACAAATATTGGAACTTGTTATTAGAAAAACGTATGACTGAATATGCAAAATTAGAAATAGACCGTCAGTACACTATATCGCAAATTATGTATGGACTATTACAGAATGCAATTAGTCGGGAAAATATAAATGATGAAGATGATAATGAGGATTATGGCGAGCATTTCCATAGTCAAAAAAGTGCCGTTGAAAGAAAATTAATTGATAAAGAGGAGGTATCCAAAGAGCTAACTAGGGTAAATCATGAAATCAATGGCATTGGTTCCAATGCTGGTATGATGGACGAAGTGCCTTATTGGAAACATATGTATGTGTACTCTGTTGCTGATTTACAGAATGCGAATCCAGAACAGGAACAATTTTATTATCATTTCAAGGCATCATTTTTTGAAGGTGATTTCCTTGACATCAAGGATAATTCAAACTATGCATTTGTTTTAATGTTCGATATTGCTGATGATTACAAGAGACACAAAAATTCTGAGCTGCTAAAACGTCAACTTGAAGCATTGGCAGAAAATTATCCTGTAATCGCAGGATATATTAATAATACTTTGTCAAAAACTATCATTGCTGGCAATCAAGAAGAGGCCGAACGTGAATTACAATTCTATGATAAATCTCGTGGACAATTATGCCGATGGGTTAAGTCAAACGAAGTTGTAGAGGTGCAAGGAATCAAACTGACACGCGGCAATTTTTACATCGGCGAATGCTATCTACTGCCGAACAAAATCATTGAGGAAAACAGATTCTATTCAGGATATGAGAGTGCATATATTTATGGCTCAGTAGTGAATCCGAATTTGCCAGCTAATGAATCAGAAACATCCAAAAATATTTTTTGTTCGTATAAAGGAATGTCTCCTGCATGGCGATATGAATATTTAATGTGGTTATCTCATCAAAAAGACACATCTGAGGTATCAGTGGAGATTCTATTGTTTTATCTGTATGGGTGTGAGATGCGAATGTTCATTGACCCACAAACCAATAGATCGGAACGGAGAGATATATTAGTTGATGCCATACAGTTGTACAAAACTTTAGATGTACAATCAAATAAAGATAAAGCTGGATTAATTGCTCAACATTTATGTGATTTTATAGGAAGTGCTATCGTTAAATTCTTTAGTGCAGAAGTAGATAAATTTGATGCTAAAAATGTATTGAAGAATAGTCGCGTATATCAAGATTTCTATATAGCGCAAAAAATTACAACTCACAATAAAATAATATCAGATGATGTATTTGACATAGCTCGTGCTATATATAATTTTGAACGACTTGTTCCATCTCAGTATGCTTCAGTTGCCAAACAAATTTTCAACAATCGTTTCAATGAACTATATAAAAATAAAGATCTAAGGTTTGAATTATCAACACGATATCAGTATATTGATTATCAGCACGACTACTATTGTTTTTACCCCGAAAGAATATGATTTGCTTATCAAATCAATTCGATATCAGATCCTTGGATAATTCGTACTGTCGTTGAGAATTGTTATTGGAGTGTCGAGTCTAAATTTAGACAATACAATCGAATCAAGGAACGTTCGGGTGGTAAGGAAACCATTACGGCAATAACGTTATTGCCCACTGAAGTGAATGTTAGAGATATATCAAAGATTCAAACGCTGATTGCTCATATTGAAAACGAGATGCAGTCAGACAAGTTTTTGGTCAAATCAATTGATTGGATTCTTGCATTATGGGAGTATGAACGTAAAGATGAAAAAAGCATTCATAAAGAGTATGCGGATGCTATTATTGGTGGCCTGAGGCGGATAGGATTCGATATTGTGCCAGATTATGAAATTGATAAAAAGCGTTTTAACTTTGGCGACATTTGTGTGATATATAAAAACGAGGAATGTCACTCGGCTAAATTAACTACAAAATATGAAAGGTCAGATTTGTTTATAAAGTTAGCATCGCGAATTGTGAATGCAGACAAAGTTACAGATGAAGATTTCATCTTTGTTGAACAATACTTGCAGTCATACAATAACACTGTCGGAAATCATCTTCATTTGATGGCAACTATCAGATGGCGTTTTTCACTCAAGAAACAAGCGATTGACAAGCAAGTACAAAACACCATTGGGACGTTGACGAGCGAACAAAGAACCTTAATGGGAAATGCTCTAATCAGACTTGCTTGCATCAACGGTGATATTCACCCCAAACGCATTGATGACCTAAAAAAAGTATTACCATTATTGGGAATTGATGTCGAAAATATTCACTCTCAGATTCACAGATTACTGACCGATAGCAATGGCTTTGCAGTGATAGAGAAAAAGTCGGATGCTACCGAGTTTACTATAAATGGCAAATCCTCATCGGCAGAACAATATGTTGCATCACATGTTACCATAAATCAGAAAAAACTTCGTACTCTCGAACAACAAACTAAAGTTGCACGAGAAATACTTTCAGATATATTTGCAGAAGAAGAGGCTGCTGAATCTAAAGATGTAGCAGCCGACAACATGTCCAATATGTGGATGGATATGCTGAAACTACTCTTTACCCAAGAGACTTGGAAACGTGTTGAAATTGAGGATATATGCAAAAAACGAGGTTTGATGTTGGGGGCGGTATTAGAGCAAATCAATGATTATGCATACGAAAAAGTTGATGATGCAGTTGTAGAAGATGATGGTGAGAATATATATGTTACACTAGATTACAAAAATGTATTATTATGATAAAAACAAAGGAACGCGAAATTATTATCCAATCTTTAAGGAGCGGTGTTGTACCGCGACTTGGATTGCAACATATTCAAGTAGGTCGAAGTGAAGAATTAAAGTCATTTATCAATGATGTCTCCACTATCTCAGAAGGTGGTACATCATTTCGTTTTGTCATAGGAGAATACGGTTCTGGCAAAACATTCTTTCTTTCACTAGTCAGAAGTATCGCTTTACAAAAGGGATTGGTAACAATGAATGCCGATTTGTCACCGACTAAGCGATTGCATGGAACGGACGGTCAGGCGCGAATTTTATTATCCGAGTTGATCTCATCAATATCTACTCGCACCAAACAGGATGGAAATGCACTACCAAATATTCTTGAGAAGTTCATATCGTCAGCTATGCAAAAGGCGGAACAGCGAAAGCAAGATGTTGCATCGGTCATATATGAGCAGTTGAGTGATCTAAATGAATATTCTGGTGGATATACATTTGCACAGGTAGTCAATAAATACTGGACGGCGTATGAATCAGGTGATGATATATTAAAAGACCGCGTTCTTCGTTGGTTAAAAGCGGAATATACAACAAAAACTGATAGTTTGCGTGATCTCGGTGTACGTGAATTTATTAGCGATGCCTCATTATTCGATACACTGAAACTTTACTCTATTTTGGTGCAAAAAGCAGGATATAGTGGCTTATTAGTTTGTATGGATGAAATGGTAAATCTATATAAAATTTCCAATAGCGTTTCTCGTAAAGCCAATTATGAGGAAATCCTGAATATATTGAACAATACTCTTCAAGGTACATTATCGCATATTGGATTTATTATGTCTGGAACACCTGAATTTTTGACAGATGGTAATAGAGGTTTGTATAGCTACGAGGCGTTGAAATCTCGATTGGCAGAAAACAGTTTTTCCAAAAAATTCGGATTGGCAGATTACAATTCAACCGTATTGCGTCTAGCTAATCTCACGAAAGAAGAATTATACTTACTATTGATGAATTTGCGTAATGTTTTTGCTGGTGGTGATGAGAATAAATATTTAGTTCCAGATGATGCTTTGCTGGCATATCTGAATCATTGCGCCAATAAAATAGGTGACAGTTATTTTCGTACACCTCGTAATACGATTAAAGGATTCTTGGACTTATTGTCGATGCTTGAGCAATATCCTAGCTTGAAATGGTCGGATATGATAGAAAAAATCCAAGTTGCACGAGATGTTGAGCAGACCAAAATCGGAGAAATTATTTCACAGCAGAGCGAGATGCAAAGTATTACAGATGACGATGCTTTTGCCTCATTCAAATTATAGCATTTTATGGCAAGGGATTCTATTTCTTTTAACCTTCTGGACGAACGTGTTCGCCAATGGATTTGGCGGCAAGGTTGGATTTCTCTGAAAGACATTCAAGAGAATGCTATACCCATTGTACTTGAAGGTAATAGCGATGTTATTATAAGCGCCTCTACCGCAGGAGGAAAAACCGAAGCTGCTTTTTTGCCTATTTTGACATCTATTTTGCAAAGTGACAAATCTTTTGGCTATCAAGTGCTGTATGTAAGTCCGTTAAAGGCTCTAATCAATGACCAATATCGCCGCTTGTCAGAAATGACTGCTGGAATGGGAATGGATGTAATCCCTTGGCATGGTGATGTAGATGCTACCAGAAAAAGTCGGTCACTAAAGAATCCAAACGGTATAGTCATAATTACCCCTGAATCACTTGAATCTTTTTTGATAAACCGAGAGCGTTTTGTATTGGCTGCCTTTTCATCGCTACGATATGTTGTCATAGATGAATTGCATTCATTTATAGGTACGGAACGAGGTAAACAATTGCAATCTCTTTTGTCTCGTATAGAGCAAATTACACATCGTCATATACCTCGCATAGCGATGAGCGCGACTTTTTCGGATTATGATATTGTGAAATATTTTCTTCGTAATGACGGAGCAATGCCATGTGCTATACCACCGCAAGGAGAAAGCAATCATGAAATCAAGTTACTCGTTAAAGAATATGTTGCATCAAAAGATACAAATATAACTACCTCTATATCTCAGGATATATATAATAATTTGAGGGGAAGCAATAATCTCATATTCACAAATAATCGTGGTGATGTTGAAGAGTATGCCGTACAGTTATCGGATATGTGCGAAGAAAAGGGAGTCCCCAACGAATTCAGAGTGCATCACGGCAGTATATCAAAGATGGAAAGGGAGGCAGTAGAACAGGAATTGCAAAGGGGCGAACATCCGATAACGGCATTTTGTACATCAACATTGGAATTGGGGGTTGATATTGGCAAAGTTAAGTCAATCGCTCAGATAGGCACAGCTATTTCTGTTTCTGGACTGAGACAGAGGTTAGGACGCTCCGGAAGGCGAAACGAACCATCAATTTTACGAGTCTTCTCAATAGAGAAAAAAGAAGACGGACTATTGCATGATTTGAGAAGTAGTCTTGTACAGAATATAGCTATCATTGAATTAATGCGTGAGCATCAATATGAGTCTCCTTCTATAAGCAAGTATCATTTCTCGACTCTCATTCAGCAAATATTAGCTGTAATAGCTCAATTTGGTGGATTTTATCCAAAGGATGGTTGGATAATGCTTTGTCAAAATGGTGCATTCAAGAATGTCACTTCCGAACTATTTCTTGAAGTGCTAAAAGCTCTCGGCAAGAAAAATGTAATTTCACAATTAGCCACAGGTCAGATAGTCGTAGGTAAATTGGGAGAGAAAATATTGAAAGCTCCTGATTTCTATACTGCGTTTGTTTCTCCAATTGATTTAACCGTCATAGACAAGGATAGCTCCAAACGCATTGGAATGATACAATTTAAACCGCCAGTCGGTAAAGTTATCATTCTTTCAGGAAAGCGATGGCTCGTTGAAAGTTGGGACGAATCAACAGCCAAGGTTTATGTATCATGTATCAAAAATGGTGGAATGGCAATGTTTGGTGGAAATGGAGTCGAGGTAGATCGCATTATTGTAGAAAAGATGCGTGAAATATACCAGACTGATGCCATATATCCATATCTTGATGAACGCACTGGGGCTAAAGAGCATTTGGAACGGAGCCGTTTATTTTTTCAACACAACAATATAGAGAATACATCGTTCTTGCAATATGGTAATGAAAGCTACTTCTTCACATGGGCTGGAACAAAAATCAACAGAACTATTGCCCTTTTTGCACAATATCACCTAAACAAACCATGTGATTATGGCAGTTTTTATATTTTAAACTTGACTCCAGATGATGTCAAGTTATTAAAACAAAAGGCTGAGATTAAGACTGATATTGTTGAGATTGTATCAATATTTCCGCGTCAATGTAAGATATTTCAAAAATACGATAGTCTATTATCTGATAAATTGATAGATATTGAATATTCTTGTACATATTTGGATATTGATTTAGCGAGAAATATTCTACTCAATATCTGCGATAAGTAACCAGTGCTTAGCTATCAAGTTGTGTCAAAGCACTGATTTTCGTTCAGTCTTCTTTATATCCAAATCTTTCGACCTTAACAACTCGTGAAGTATGAAGTAAGCATCTTCTGCGGTAGGACTTTTTTTCCTCCAAACCGCCTATTTTCTCAAAAGTTACAGTTTTATGGCAAAGACAATTTACGGAATCAACAGAAGAAGATAATAGAATTTGTTACAGACAAAGAAAATCCAATTTGGAATAAAAGTTGTATAGAAAGGTGCTTTTATAAAATAGTTAATACTACAAAAGAAATATGGAGCTTAGATAAAATCCGATAAACGATAAAAAGAGAATAGCCAAGTTTACAATAAGTGGTAAGCTATTCTTTTTTTATTATTTTAAGTTTGAGATTTTGCTCATTTCTAAAGAAATAACTAATTTTGCATATAAAGAATTGTTTGACAGCAAGGCACAGCAAACCACAGAAATCATGACCATCGCCAAATCATTACCTAATTTCAAGACAGGTTCATAAGTCGCTTATTCCTAAATAATTCGTTCTAAAGGTGGAATTTTAGTATAAAAGACTTCCTACATATATTCAAATCTAATACTTATTCATTTCATTAGGAGAGATGATCACACAGGGTCTTGTTTTTTTAATCTCGGCTCCGATTGTAGGATCGAGATTGACAGCATACAATTCGTATCTATTCATAATAGCGTTTCTACTTCAGAATCCAGATGATCAGGTAAAAGTTGTCTGTCTTCGCCTTCCTTCGCATATTGGGCAAACGCTTCTCCCCAACCATCCCGAGCTGACTTTTTCTTTTTAATGACAATAATATCATCTTTCAGCTCAACCTCAATTGGAGATCATAATCCTTAGCCATAAGTCTAGGTATGATCAATCCGAGTGATGTTCCTACTTTAATTACTTTGGTGTCCATATTCTTGAATTATTAGGTTTGATATATCCCAACTGTTAATTTTAGAAGATTTTGCGCATATTCTGTATAGTTTCAAATTCAGAAACATTTTTTATATTGAACAGGTATGTTGTTTAACACAAGTTATACTCAAAACTCTTGACAAATGGGCTTTACAGGCTTATCTTTGCATCGTGGTTTTTTCATAATAGTATTAGATTTAAGGTTAACAAAGTTTGGTTAGGGCTTGTCGTGAGACAGGCTTTAATTGTTTATAGGGGTTTCGTTCGTTTATAGATGCTTCCCGGCATCGATTTTATCTTTCCATCCAATTCCAACTCAAAAAGCAGAGAAGATAATTGATGTACCGGAAGATTCAAGGCTACGGACAATTCATTGATATGAGATTCTTTTCGCGCCGCCAAGAACGACAAGATCCGTTCGCTCTCCTCATTCTCCGGAAACAATAATTGGGTTTGGACCGGTAACACGTCCGCCTTTTGAGCGACATCCCAACGCATCGCCATGATTAAATCGTCAGCGCAAGTGATCAAGCCTCCTTTATTCTGCCGGATCAAGTTGTTGCATCCCGTAGAGTTGATATCCGTAACCCGGCCCGGAAAGGCATAAACATCCCGGCCATACGAGAAAGCGATATCCGCCGTGATCAAAGAACCTCCTTTCTCGGCCGATTCAATAACGATCGTGGTATCCGCTAGACCGGCTACGATTCGGTTTCGCCGGATAAAGTTCGGCCGATCCGGATTCGTACCGCTCGGGAAGTCGGTCAGCAAACCTCCCCGCTCCAACATCTCGACCGCCGTAGCGCGATGCACCGGAGGATAGATACGATCCAAGCCATGCGCCAATACGCCCACGGTAGGCAAATCATTCTTCAACGCGTTCCGATGCGCGCAAACATCGATGCCATACGCAAGTCCGCTAACGACCAATAGATCCGGGAAACGCTCGGACAAATCCCGCAATAAACGCTCGGTCACCTCCTGCCCATAAGCGGATGCCCTGCGAGTACCCACAACGCTGATAATATGAGCGGCGTTTAGATCGGCGTTCCCCTTGAAATAAAATAAAACCGGAGCGTCTGGGCATTCCCGTAGACGCTCCGGATAATTCGTATCGTTCAAGAAATAGGTAGAGATACCGTTCTTTTGGACAAAAGCAAGCTCTTTCTCTGCCCGTAAGAGCACATCCGCTTGCTTGATCTCGGCGATAATCGTATCGCCGATACCCGGTATCTTCTCTAGCGCTTGGCGCTTTTCCGTAAACACGGCCTCCGCATCCCCCAACGCTTCCAGAAGATGGCGGGCCAGGATATCTCCCACCCCATTTATCATAGTAAGGCCAATTTGGTAAATCTGTTTGTCTGTCATTTATACTTGTTTTGATTCTATTCGCTTCAGTAGCTCGTCGAAATATTCTCCTCTTGTTAATTTGCCATTCTCCACGACAACAGATTCCACGATTCCCTTAGTGGCCAGCGCCCCATCGGATTCGCGGTAAACGTCTTGCTCGAACACCAGTTTCACCCCTTTCTTAGATACATTCAGGCAAGAAGTGTACCGATCGCCGCTTCGCAAGGAGTTCTTGAACTGGATATCCACACGAGACACGAAGGCATCGATCCCCTTCTCATGCATGGCACCGAAGTTCTCGCCCAACGATTCCAAAAACTCATGCCGGGTATGCTCCATGTAATGCTGGTAGTTGGAGTTATTCACCACGCCTTGCAAATCGCACTCGTAATCGCGTACCTTATCTGTCAGCTTAAAGATATATTCCTTCATTATTGTAATTCTTTTTCGATTTGTACCTTCTCCATCTTATAAAGGCGATCGGACGGGCGGATCTTCTCGGACATCTTTATCGAGAAGCGTTCCCCTTTCACGGTCTCCTCCACCGGCTTCAAGTCTACCCGGATCTCATCCACGGTCTGCATGACGGCTCCGGTCGTGGGGCCCGTTACCAAGATCTCATCGCCCACCTTCAAGGAACCGGACTCCATCTCAAACTCGGCGACACCGATCCCGCTAAAGTATTTGATGCCCCGTGCCACGTACACTTTCTTACGGGTAGCGCCGGATCCATATTTACTGCTCCATTCGCCCAACCGTTGTCCCAGATAGTAACCATCCCAGAAGCCACGGTTAAAGACCCTGCGCAAACGCTCGTCCCAAACCGCCACCTTCTCCTCATCGAAGGTACCTTCGCAATAGGCCTTGACCGCCTCTTTATAACATTCGGTCACCAGACGCACATACTCCGGCCCACGGGCACGCCCCTCCAGCTTGAACACACGTACGCCGGCATCCATCATCTTATTCATGAAATGAATCGTCTTCAAGTCCTTCGGCGACATGATATACTGATTCTCCACATCCAGCTCGATCTGGCTATCCTTATCATGCACCGTATAGGCCCGACGGCAGATTTGCATGCAAGCCCCCCGGTTGGCGGAAGCGTTCATCTCATGCAAACTCAAATAACACTTACCGGACACGGCCATGCACAAAGCCCCATGGGCAAACATCTCTATACGGATCAACTCCCCTTTCGGCCCCTTGATCTGCTGCTCCACGATCTCCTGGTAAATCTCATGTACCTGCTTCAAGTTCAATTCGCGGGCCAATACGACCACATCGGCGAAGCGGGCGTAAAACTTCAACGCCTCCGCGTTCGAGATATTCAACTGCGTGGATAAGTGCACCTCCTGCCCGATACTATTCGCGTAACTCATAGCGGCCACATCGGCGGCGATAATGGCGGAGACACCCGCCTCCTTAGCGGCATCTATAATCTCCCGCATCAACGGAAGATCCTCACCATAAATGACCGTGTTGACCGTCAGATAACTTTTGAGGCCATGCTCCCCGCAAATAGCGACAATCTTACGCAAGTCCTCCGTCGTGAAATTATTCGACGAGCGAGAGCGCATGTTCAATCCTTCGATACCGAAATAAATAGAGTCGGCCCCTCCTTGTATAGCCGCCATCAACGATTCGTAGGAACCGACAGGCGCCATTATTTCAAAATCCTTCTCTTTCAAGGTTCTATATTTTAATATTACGGTAGCAAAGGTACGAATAATATTTGAGAAGAACAGAATAGCCTACATAAGCACGATCAGCCTTGTCTTGGCGATCCTTTATATAAAAGCGGAGGCATTTACCTACAGACGTAAGTGTCTTTACATGCTATTGTAAATGCATTTACATCTAGATGTAAATGCTTTTACAGGCTACTGTAAATACTTTTACAACAGCATGTAAATATCGGTAAATACAATAGACTGACAATCAAGATATAGCATCTACGTCGAAAGAATATATCACTCCACCTCGTACTCACCCATATGATTCGTTACAGAGCCGAGATTATTCACCAAAAAGAAGTACTTTTGCGTTCTCTATTTAGTTAGCAAACAGAAGGTATGAAGATTGGTTCAATAGATTTAGGAGAGCGTCCGGTATTCTTGGCGCCGATGGAGGACGTGACGGATATCTCGTTTCGTTTGATGTGCAAACGCTTCGGGGCGGACATGGTATATACGGAGTTCGTATCGAGCGACGCGCTGATCCGCAGTATAAACAAAACACAGCAAAAACTAAATGTCTCCGACGATGAGCGTCCGGTCGCTATCCAGATTTATGGCAAAGACGTAGCCTCGATGGTAGAGGCCGCACGTATTTGCGAGGAAGCTCGTCCGGATATTTTAGATATAAACTTTGGTTGCCCCGTAAAGAAAGTAGCGGGCAAGGGAGCCGGGGCCGGCATGCTACGCAATATCCCGTTGATGCTGGAGATCACGAGAGAAGTGGTGAAAGCCGTGAACATCCCCGTCACCGTGAAAACCCGTTTGGGGTGGGATGCCGACAACCGCGTTATCGTGGATTTGGCCGAGCAACTACAGGACTGCGGTATCGCCGCCCTCTCCATCCACGGACGTACACGGGCGCAAATGTACACGGGCGAGGCGGACTGGACCTTGATCGGTGCGGTAAAAAACAACCCTCGCATGCAAATCCCTATCATCGGGAATGGCGACGTGACTTCCGCCGAGATATGTAAGCAGCGTTTCGAGGACTATGGCGTAGATGCCGTAATGATCGGCAGAGCCAGCATAGGCCGCCCTTGGATCTTCCGGGAAGTAAAACACTATCTTACGACCGGCGAATTATTGCCGCAAGAGCCTTTCTCCTGGTATCTGGATATCCTAAAGAAACAAGTGGAGCAAAGCGTAGAACGATTGGACGAGCATAGGGGAATCTTGCATATTCGCCGTCATCTGGCAGCTACTCCGCTCTTCAAAGGTATTACCGATTTCAAGCAAACACGGATCGCCATGCTACGTGCGGAGACGGTTAACGAATTGTTCGAAATAATGAACAATATTCCCCAAAAGTACGGAATCCTAGAATAAGAAGCTTGATATATATCAAATTGAAACTGATTTGCGACATTATTACAATAAAATGTTACAAATATTATTGACGCATATTATAAAACCCCTTATATTTGCATCGAGTTTTTTTCATAGTATTTTAGATCTAAGGTTAACAAGTCTTTGCAAGGGGGGAATCGTGAGATTGTTTCATTGAGGAGCAAAAAAAGCCGCATCCGTATTGGGACTAGCGGCTTTTTTGTTTTTCCGGACTCTATATCCTAAATCAAGAAACTTATCGTATCTTTGTCAATAGGTCACATTAAATACTTGGCACTATGAACCAGACTATTTATCCCATCGGTATACAGAATTTCGAGAAGATTCGCAAGGACGGCTATCTCTACGTCGACAAGACCGCCTTGGTTTATCAATTGGCGAATACCGGAAGTTACTACTTCCTCAGCCGTCCACGACGTTTCGGGAAGAGCTTGTTGCTCTCTACTCTGGAAGCCTATTTCCAAGGGAAGAAGGAGCTATTCGAAGGATTGGCGATCGCGAATCTGGAGAAAGAGTGGATGGAGTATCCCATCCTGCATCTGGATTTGAATGCCGAGAAATACTCAGACGCAGGCGCCTTGGAAAGCATACTACGGCGTTTCTTGAATCTTTGGGAAGACCGGTGGGGGAAGGATGACAGGGAGATCACACCCGCCGACCGCTTCACGGGCGTGATACGCCGAGCTTATGAGAAAACAGGACGAAGAGTTGTCGTGCTGGTAGACGAGTACGACAAGCCTTTACTCCAAGCCCTAGAGAACGCAGAACTTCAAGAGACATATCGTGCGATATTAAAGGCGTTCTACGGTGTGTTGAAAACCATGGACGGATATATCCGGCTGGCATTTCTAACCGGTGTCACGAAGTTCGGGAAAGTGAGCGTATTCAGCGACCTAAATAACTTGGACGATATATCTATGCGAGAGCCATACGCCGCGATTTGCGGGATTACGGAAGCAGAGTTACTAACTTATTTCGACGGAGATATCCATAAACTGGCCTCCTCCCTCGAACTGACCTATGATGAAACACGCTCCTTGCTGAAAAAGCGTTACGACGGCTATCATTTCGTAGCCAACGTACCGGGTATCTATAACCCTTTCAGCCTGCTGAATACCTTTAAATATATGCGGCCCGAAGATTATTGGTTCGAGACTGGGACACCTTCTTATTTAGTAGAGTTACTCAAGCACACCCATTACGACCTCTATGAGCTGGCAAATACCGAGACCGATGCCGATGTGCTGAACAGTATCGACTCAACCTCTAGCAATCCTGTCCCTGTCATTTACCAAAGCGGCTACCTTACGATCAAGGATTATGACTCCGAATTCAAGATCTATCGGTTAGGTTTCCCGAATAGGGAAGTGGAGGAAGGCTTCATCAAGTACCTGCTTCCATTCTACACGAGTGTGAGTGCTCCGAAAACGCCTTTCGAGATCGGGTAATTTGTCCGGGAGGTACGTTCCAGTGATTACGACGCTTTCTTCCGTCGCTTGCAAAGCTTCTTCGCCGACACCCCTTACGAGGTGATCGCCGGGCAAAAGCCGGAACGAGACACGGAGTTGCATTACCAAAATGTACTTTTCATTGTCTTCCGACTGATCGGGCTTTACGCCAAGGTGGAATATCACACCTCAAACGGTCGTATCGACCTCGTTGTACAGACTGATCGTTACATATACATCATGGAGTTTAAGTTGAATGGCTCCGCGGAAGATGCCCTGCGGCAAATCGACGAGAAACGATACGCCCTGCCTTTCGCCAACGATGGACGCAAGGTTTTCAAGATCGGTGTAAACTTTTCTTCCGAGACACGAAACATTGAGCGGTGGGTGGTGGAATAAAAAAGCCTATGTTTTCGCACACACACTATACATTATTCAGAATAAACCCTTACATTTGCGAAAAACATAATACGATAACACCATGAGTAAGAAAGTCATAACTTTCGGAGAAATCATGCTAAGGCTGGCTACTCCGGATTATTTACGCTTTTGCCAAGCCAATCAGTTCAACGCCACTTTTGGCGGGGGGGAAGCGAATGTCGCCGCCTCACTCGCCAACTATGGCATCGAGACTGAGTTTGTAACCCGTTTGCCACAAAATGACATCGCCCGTGCTTGCGTTATGGAATTACGCAAACAGGGCATCGGAACTTCCCGAATCATTTATGGAGGAGAGCGGTTAGGCATTTATTTTCTGGAGACCGGAGCGGTCGCTCGTGCCAGCAAGGTGGTATATGACCGGGCTCATTCTTCCATCGCCGAGATCCAACCGGGGATGATCGATTGGGACGCCGTATTCGAGGATGCCTCTTGGTTTCACTGGACAGGTATCAC
Source organism: Parabacteroides sp. (assembly GCA_028689545.1). Classification (GTDB taxonomy): domain Bacteria; phylum Bacteroidota; class Bacteroidia; order Bacteroidales; family Tannerellaceae; genus Parabacteroides. Next base: position 18,790 of record JAQVCX010000028.1, on the reverse strand, counting down.
ACCCGCCATATCCGAAGGTGCCGCCAACGTATGTTTGGAGGCGATACAGGCGGCAAATCGATTAGGCGTCACGGTATCTTGCGACCTCAACTACCGGAAAAATCTCTGGAAATACGGCAAGACGGCCCATGAGGTTATGCCGGAACTAGTGGCCGGATGCGATATCATCCTAGGAAACGAGGAAGATGCCGAGAAGGTTTTCGGTATCAAGCCGGAAGGTTTCGATGCCGCCGCCACGGAAGGCAAGGTACACGCCGCCTCTTTCCAATCGGTATGTACCCAATTAACGGCTCGCTTCCCACGTGCCCGGAAAGTTATTATCACGTTGAGAGGCTCCATCAATGCCAATCATAATACCTGGGGTGGAGTGCTATACGCTGACAACCGGTTGTACGAATCCCGCCGGTATGACATCACCCATATCGTAGATCGTGTAGGTGGTGGCGATTCTTTTATGGGAGGTCTTATTTACGGCCTACTCTCCTATCCCGGCGATGACCAGAAAGCCTTAGACTTCGCGGTTGCGGCTTCCTGCCTGAAACACACGATTTACGGAGACTTCAACCAAGTAACCGTAGAGGAGGTGGAGAAACTCATGTCCGGCGATGCCTCCGGCCGTGTCTCCCGCTAATTTTCAATGCTCAATCTTCAATTTTTAATTTCCGAATATGGCTCGATTCAATAAAATACAAACATTACAGGCTATCATCCAAACCGGAATGGTGCCCGTCTATTATAATAAAGATGTAGAGATCGCGAAACAGGTTGTAAAAGCCTGTTATGAGGGAGGTGTCAGAGCCTTCGAGTTTACCAACCGGGGAGATTTCGCCCACGAGGTATTTGGCGAGCTGGCTAAATACGCCGCTAAGGAATGCCCGGAATTAGTATTGGGCGTAGGTTCCATCGTAGACCCGGCCACAGCCGCCTTATTCATACAGCTAGGGGCAAACTTCATAGTCGGCCCGTTGTTCAACCCGGAGATAGCGAAGATCTGTAACCGTCGCCTCATCCCTTACACCCCGGGCTGCGGTTCCGTATCCGAGATCGGCTTCGCCCAAGAAGTAGGTTGCGATCTTTGCAAGATATTCCCCGCCGGGAATGTAGGAGGCCCCTCATTTGTCAAGAACCTGAAGGCCCCCATGCCCTGGACCCTAATCATGGCGACCGGCGCCGTGGAGCCGACAGAAGAGAATCTATCCGCTTGGTTCAAGGCCGGCGTGACCTGCGTGGGAATGGGTTCTAAACTGTTCCCCAAAGAAGCGATCGAGGAAAGCAATTGGCAATCCATTACCGATTTATGTCATAATGCCTTATCTATCATTCAAAAGTATCGCCAAGTATGAAAAACTTTTTAGATCAAGATTTCTTGCTCCAAACCGATACGGCCCGTGAATTATATCATGAGCATGCGGCGAAGATGCCCATTATTGATTATCACTGCCACCTAGATCCCCGGCAAATAGCGGAGAATCATCAATTCGAGGACCTTACGGAGATATGGCTGGGCGGAGATCATTACAAATGGCGGGCGATGAGAGCGAACGGTATTCCCGAGGAATATATCACCGGGGATAAACCCTCTTACGAGAAATTCCTTAAATGGGCGGAGACGATACCTTACACGATGCGAAATCCGCTTTATCATTGGACGCATCTGGAGCTTAGCCGTATATTCGGAATCCATAAGGTCTTGAATCCGGCTTCCGCCGAGGAAATCTACGCAACTTGTACGGATAAGCTACGTACCCCCGAATATCGTGCGCAAGCCATCATGAAACGGATGAACGTAGAGATCGTTTGTACGACCGACGATCCCATCGACTCCTTGGAGTACCATCAAAAAATACGTTCAAACGGATGCCATACCCGTGTATATCCGGCATGGCGACCAGACAAGGTGCTCGCCATCGATCATATCAAGGCGCTCAACGACTACTTGTCCAAGCTGGAGGCCGCCGCCGATAAGACCATTCTCTCCTACAAGCATTTATTGGAGGCTTTACAAAAACGGCATGACTTCTTCGCGACCCAAGGATGCCGGGTATCAGACCACGGGTTGGATACTTTCTACGCCGAACCTTATACCGAGCAAGAAATTGAGGTGATCTTCCTCAAGGCTCGTATGGGCAAATCGCTCACCGAGCAGGAAGTTCGCAAATACCGTTCGGCTTTGCTATACGAATTGGCGGCGATGGATGCCCGAAGCGGTTGGGTACAGCAATTCCATATCGGAGCGAACCGAAACAACAATAATCGTATGTTCAAGCTATTAGGTCCGGACACGGGTTTCGATGCCATCGACGATCAGCCGGTATCTGCTTCCATGAATCGCTTTTTCAGCAGGCTAGACCAAGAAGGGCTCTTGACTAAAACGATCGTTTACAATCTGAACCCTCGCGACACCGAGTTGATGGTAGCCAATGCCTACAATTTCAACGACGGCAGTGTTCCCGGAAAAATGCAATATGGAGCGGCATGGTGGTTCCTCGATCAAATCAAAGGCATGGAAGATCAGTTAAACGCACTTTCCAGCCTCGGGCTTTTAAGCCGTTTCGTCGGTATGTTGACCGATTCCCGAAGCATCTTATCCTATCCCCGTCATGAATATTTCCGCCGGATCCTCTGCGATATGCTAGGCAATGAGATTGAGAAAGGCTTATTGCCCGCCTCGGAACTTCCGTTTATCGGGCAGATGGTAGAAGACATCAGCTACAACAACGCCAAGCAATATTTCGGATGGTAACAAACTCCCCGGGGCGCAAGTTCGCGCTCCGGGGAACTGACCGTCCTTTGGGGCGATAAACAGAAGACGGCCAGCGTAAAACCCGGCACGCAGACCGTATAAGACAATCCATCAAACATCCAGTTGTAGAGACGGGGCACGCCCCGTCTCTACAACTAGACTCAAAAAACAATTAGCATATGAAACAGATTCTATCCTTATTTATCGCTTTGCTTGCCTTTGGAGCAACGAGTTACGCACAGGACGGGCAGGAGCCTCGCTCCCATCAAGCGAACAAGAAAATCCATTACAACGCCTTCTCCCATAACGATTATTGGCGAGAGAACCCGTTGCGGGATGCCTTGGCCTTCCGGTACAATTGCGTGGAGGCCGACTTGTGGCTGATCGATGGCGAGCTATACGTCTCCCATGAACGCCCGGAGCCCAACCCCGCCATCACCTTCGAGAACCTCTACCTCAAACCGCTCGTGGCCCGCATACAAGCGAATGGCGGCAAGGTCTATCCCAGCAGCGACCGCCCTTTCTACCTGATGGCGGATTGCAAGGCGCGAGGCGAGGAGATGTACAAGCTCCTAAAGAAACAGATGGAGCCTTACAAGGAGTACTTCTGCTCCGTCGATAACGGCGAATATAAGGAAAGCGCCGTCCTCTTCTTCCTTTCCGGCGACCGCCCCAAGAACAGCCTGCCGAAAGAAAACAGCCGCTTCACCTTCCTCGACGGACAGATCAAGGACTTGGGACAGGGCATCCCCGCCTCCCTCGCCCCGGTGGTAAGCGATGATTACGCCGATTTCTTCACCTGGAATGGCGAAGGCGAGATGCCCGCCGACCAATTACAGAAGATGCGCGAGCTCATCAACACGGTACATGCCGAAGGGAAGTTGTTCCGCTGGTGGGGTGCCCCGGATACCGAGGTGTTCAAACGCTTCTTCATCCAGGAAGGCGTAGACTTGGTAGGTGCCGACGACCTGAATGGTTTATACAACGTCTTGAACGAAAGGTAAACGTTATTCGCCAGTCTCCCCCCACTTGCCTATGTTTTGTGCGATATTTCTTACAATAGGCATTGTAAGATAGTCACGATGGGCATTCAAGCGACCTTATGATGCCCATCGTAAGGAGCTTAGAATGCCCATCGGTATTTTAACACTTCCGGCAGGGATTATTCCAGCCACGGCTGCGGGTTCAGCTTCGTCTTTTTATCTTTTCTTCTCCCCCAGATCCTTGACGTAATCATTCAAGTCGTCCCAATCCTCTTTATCCGCTTGAACGGCCTCCGAAATCTTACGCTTTTGATCGAAGCAGTCATATATCCCTCCAACAATCTGTTCCATTTGCTTGTTGGAGATTCGCCCTAATCCTTTTAAGACATCTTTTCCTTGAAACTCAAGCAACCGATCCACATTATCCCGCCAATAACTTAACGTCAAGTCCCTACGTTCTTTCACCCGCAGTTCGGCAGAATCCAAGAATAACACGGTCAATCGGTTCAACATATCTATTTCATCCGATTTCAAATAGTTCTTAGCGATAAAGATATCACCTTTCCTTACAACCTCCCCCTTCCATGAGGTCAATGCCATATTGGGTAAGGAGGCATCCGCACGCGACACGATTATTTCCGCCGCCGTTTGATGGGTAACCGCATATAGGAGCTTATTTTGAATCTCGGCAAAAAACATCTGGGTCGCCTTGTCCGTAGCGTCATAGTCACTGCTAAGCTTCAACAGGTCGCGCACCTTTTGGTAAAACCGCTTCTCCGAGGAACGTATCCTGCGGATTCTTTCTAATAGCTCATCGAAATAATCAGGTCTTCCATCCGGATTCATCAAACGCTCATCATCCATGGTAAAGCCTTTCACCATGTACTCTTTCAGATGTTGGTTCGCCCAAATCCTAAACTGGGTTCCCCGTTTACCGCGCACCCGGAATCCGATCGCTAAGATCATATCTAACGAATAGAACTTAACCTTATACTCTTTTCCATCACCCGCAGTTATTAAATAATACTTAATAACTTGATCCTCCCGTAACTCTTCCTCTTTCAATATATTGGCTATATGGATATTGATATTGGGAATGGAGGTGGCAAACAAATCAGCCAGCTGATTTTGATTCATCCAGACTTGGCCATCTTTCGCCATCAAAGCTACTTTTACTTTACCATCCTCGGTATTGTATATAATAAGATTTTGCTCGTTCATATCACATATCATTTAAGGAATGCTATTCCAGCCACGGCTGGGGGTTCAGCTTTGTCTTTTCCTTCCACAGCTGGAAGTGGAGGACGGTGGAGTTGCCGTCTTCCGGGTCTGAATAGATCCTTCCGATGGCTTGACGGGTAGAGACACGGTCGCCCGCTTTTACATAGACCTGACTCAAGTTGCTATAAACCGTCAAGTAGTTACCATGACGAACGATTACGGAATTATTGTAGCCCGGCACCACGAACACACGCGTTACCTCCCCATTGAATACCGCACGGGCATCCGCCCCGGGCGAGGTCTGTATATCGATACCGCTATTGCTGGTACGTACGTATTTCAACTCTTGATGCTGTTGCTCGCCGAACGTGGCGACGATCGTATGCCTGCCCGCCACCGGATACGGCAAACGTCCCCGGTTATTCGCGAAGTTATCAGACAATTGCTTCTCGGCTTTCGTCATCGCATAGCCCCCTTTCGTATCCGCCACACGTTCCTCGCGGATCGGCTCCTCCTTCGCTTTAGGAGGCGCGGGGTCACCCTTCGCCACCGCCTTCTCGCGCATACGGCGCTCACGCTCCACCCGTTCACGCTCAGCGCGCTCGGCACGCTCGCGGGCAGCCTTAGCCTCTGCCTCCGCACGGGCGATCTCCTCGGCGATCTGTTTCTCTATCTGCCGGTCTAATACCTCCGCCTGCCGGCGTTTCTTCTGAAGATCCGCTTTCAGGCTCTTTTGTTTCTTATTCAGAGACTGCACTTCCTCCTTTTGAGAAGCCTCCTCGCCCTCCAGTTTCCGGCTTTCTTCCTGACGGGTTCCTAAAAGGGCGCGCTTCCCGGCACGGGCCTTCTCCATCTCGGCTTGCTTACGACTGATCTCGGCCTGCTTCTCCAAGATATCGTTCGCTTGCCGCTTCTGCCAATCCGCGTATTCACGCAAATACCGCATACGCCGCATGGATTGAGAGAAACTCTCGGCGGATAGGATAAACAGCAATTTATCTTGCGAGCTATGACGTTTATAAAGCCCTCGCATCGACTTGCCGTAATTCGTCTGCTTATCGCCCAGTTCCCGTTTTAAGGTGCGCAACTGGCCTTGGATACGCAAGAGATCTTTCTCGATCTCATCCAGCTCTTGATTCAATAAGCTAATGACTTTCTTACGGGAAAAGATTTGTTTGGAAAGTAGATTCAAGCGGTTCAGGGAAGTTTTAGCCGTCTGAGCCGTCTCCCGCAATAATTTATTCGTCTCCTCGATATCGGCCAACGCCTCCTTGCGCTGCTGCTCCAACTGACGGACAGCGGCGGATTTCTGACCGTAAACCCCGGTAGATAAAGATAATGCCAATAAAACGATCCAGACGTATCTCATTTTGATTTATGATTTATAAATCCTTTATTCCCTTTATTATTTGCGCAAAGGTAATACGTTTATATTTAGAAGGAACCGAAAAATCCAACTTTATCGGCTCGTCCAGTTGGATACGGGAGTAATGGATCTTCACCCCACCCTCGGGATTCCCGTTCTTCAGCACCTGCACATCCATCAACAGGGGGAACGGCTGCCGATCCACCAAATGAAAATCCTCGTACAGCCATTGCAAGGCATAGCGATCGGAAGGATCCGCCACATAGGTAGAGAGAAGCTTTTCCTCGCCGTCCGCCTTAAAGGTATAAAATAGCCCCATGGCATCTTTTGTCTTGATCTCGGCGACCAAGCCTTCTTGACTCAACTTAAACCGATTATAATGCTTACGGGAAACGCCCTGCTCCCCTGGGATAAACAGGTGATTCGTGAAAAGAGCCTGCAAATTATAGAAGTTGAACTCGATCGGGGTCGCTCCTTGCAAATTGGAATAATTCTCGATCATATAGCGTTTATTCATGCGGTCCACCACCTTGATCGTATCCCGGCTCAGCTCGATACGAAAGATCTCGATCCCTAAGAAAGGCTGTACCGACAGCTGGAAAGCACTATCCTTGACCATCTTCATATCCACCCGAGAGCTCATTTGCTTACCGGGGATATCCAGATCCACGTTCAGCCGGGCCGTCAAGGTACGGAACTGGAAAGATCGATCCTCCACCGACTGGAAGAAATCATTATGAGCCTTCACGCTAGCGGATTCCACCGTCCCCACTTTCTTGGACGATTTACAGCCTGTCAACATCGAAAGTAAAAGACCTCCACATAGCAGGAAGGTCAAGAAATAGTCTCTTCTCATTTCGCGTTCTCGTCTTCTATATATTGTTGCTCGGCGATCTTACGGTTCAAGATCTCGGAATCCTTGCCCATCTCTTTCGCCTTTTTCCATTGTTCCACCGCTTTCTCCTTATCACCGTTCATGAAAACGATGTCCCCATAATGATCCACCAGCTCGGCGCTCTTTGTCTTATCCTTCTCCAAGGCGCTCTCGATATAGATTTTCGCCAAGGTATAGTTTCCTTGTATGAAGAATATCCACGCGTAGGTGTCCAGATACGTGGCGTTGTCCGGTTCCAGCTTGATACATTGCGCGCTCATACGCTCCGCTTTCTTCAAGTCCTTCTTCTCCAAGGAGAGGAAGTAGCTGTAGTTGTTCAGTACGACCACGTTCTTGTCATTGTACTTCAGCGCCTCATCGTACGCTTTATACGCTTGGTCCAATTGCCCGCCCATCTGGTAATAAATATCACCGATCTGTCCGTAGAAATCCGATTTCAGCGGCAGGTTCTCCTTCGGAATGATATTCAAGCCCGCATAATACGTATTCAAGGCTTCTTGATATTTCTGTTGTTGGTAGTAAGCGATACCCAGATAGAAGTAATATTCCGGCGACTCGGGGAAAAGCTCCATGCAAGCCGTACAAATACGGATCACCTCAGGGATTTCCTCGCCTTTCAAGGCCAGATTCAGCAATTGCTGCCAAGCCCCGGCGTTACCCGGTTCCATCTCGGTTACCAACTGGAACTGGAATTTCGCCTCCTCTGTCTTTCCTTGAGCCATCAAGAGACCGCCATACATCAGTTTCAAGTCGATATCCTCCGGATGTTGCTCCAAAAGGGTTTGAAACAAATGGTTCGCGTTCTCGGTTCCTTGCTTCGTTTGTTGCAATTTCAGGACATACCGGGAAAGGATATTCACTTTCGTCTCCACATCCAGCTTCTCGTTTACCAAAGCGCTGCGGATTTGTAGCTCGGCGGCCTCCTTATCCCCTTTCGCCTCGTAGTAATTGGCCATAGAGACGATATAATAAGGATCGGTCGGATCGATCTCATTCGCTTTTTGATAGCAAGCCAAGGCCTTATCCATCTCCCCGTTTTCCAAATGAAGATCGCCCAATACGATCTGGTAACGGGCCTCCATAGGATATTTAGCCGCTAGCTTCTCGATCTCCTTGAAAGCCTCTTCCGGCTTCTCCAGCTGGACGTACAGTTTGTATTTCTGCATGGAGATCGCCTCGTTCATACCCATTACCGATTCCAACGCGTCATAAGCATCGATCGCCTTCCCGATCTCGCCGGCTTGTGTCAGGGCATCCGCCAGATAATAATTCAGTTCCTCCTTCTCCGGATAATCACGAACCAATTCCTCGTACTCCTCGGCAGCCTCGCCATACATACCCAGATTTCGGGTGATAGAGGCCAAAGCCATTTTATACGTGAAATTATCCTTGCTGTTGGCCACGGCTCTTTTCAACATCTCGACCGCTTTCTCCGGACGGTTCAGCTGCACATAAAAAGAAGAAAGCTCATACAAGACCGGAGCCGCCGTCGAGTCGATCTCCAAGCAATGGTTGAAGGCATCATAAGCGGCGTCGAATTTCCCGGCGTTCTTCAAGTTCAAGCCCTCATAAAAGAAGTAATCGAATTTACGTTGATCCTTCTCCGTGCCTGTAGCACCAGCCGGGAGCACGGCGACCAACGAGAGGAAAGAGATGAAATATATCAGTTGCTTAAACATCCTATTATTCTTGTTAACCTTATTATTCTTATTCTTTTCCGGTATGGCCGAACCCTCCGGCTCCCCGCTCCGTATCATCCAACGTCTCCACGGGTTCCCAATCCACCTGGCTATGAGCGGCTATCACCATTTGGCAGATACGCTCGCCATCGTTAATCGTAAAAGGCTCGGAAGATAGATTCACGAGAATGATACCGATCTCCCCCCGATAATCGGCATCGATCGTACCCGGCGTATTCAGCAGGGTTATCCCATGCTTTAAAGCCAACCCGCTACGAGGACGCATCTGGGCCTCATAGCCTTCCGGCAGCGAGAGATAAAGCCCGGTCGGGATTAATTTACGTTCCAACGGTTTCAGCACAACCGATTCCGACAAATTCGCCCGGATATCCATCCCGGCAGATAAAGGAGTCGCATAACCCGGCAGCGGATGATGCGATTTATTGATAATTCTTACTTTCATACTTGCAAAGATAAACAAATTGTCAATAGTCAATCAATTAACCCAATCCCCGTTCTCTTTTATTAACTGAACTAAACGTTCTACAGCGTCTTCCTCGGGGATGTTCCTTAGGACACATTCCTTGCCTTTATACAGGCTGATTTGTCCGCGTCCGGCACCTACATAGCCATAGTCGGCATCGGCCATCTCGCCGGGGCCGTTTACGATACAGCCCATGATACCGATCTTCAAGCCTTTTAAATGGGAAGTGGCCTCCTTGATACGGGCGATCGTGGTTTGCAGGTCGTATAAGGTACGTCCGCAACTTGGGCAAGAGATATATTCCGTCTTGCTGATACGGGCTCTTGTAGCCTGCAAGATCCCGAACATACAGCGATCCGAGACAACCGCCTCGCATCCCTCATTGTGCAGCATCAAGCCATCCCCGAAACCATCCAGCAAAAGCGTACCGAAATCGGCGGCGGATTTCAGTTGCAGCAACTCCACGTCCGTCTCCTGGAAATCACGGTGCAAGATAACCGGCACGTCGCAGCCCGCCATCAGCAATTTATGCATGGCCGCACGTTGCGAGCCTACTCCATTCCGATGATGTGTACTCAATAAGACCACCACCGTCGGATCCGCTTTCAGGATCTCCAGCATACGATCCGTAAGATCCATATACGCCAGACGGATAAACTTAAGCGGACAATCGTACTCCTTTAACTCCCCCGCCTCCGAGGCGATGAAGCAAGGAAAAGCATTCGGACGCTCTTTCCAGAAATGAGCGTCTACCAATAAACGGAAAGTATCCGGCAAGTTATCCGGATCTTCCTTTCCTATATATATATAGTCCGGCAAGGACAAATAATCAAACTCAAAATCCCCGTTACTACGATCGGAGATCACGACCGGCGGGAAAGTACCTCCGATACCCTCCACCACACGGCTCATGCGACGGCTTGTCGCCACCGTATCGAAACCGGGAGCCATGGAAGCCTCGATAGGCCGATGATTTTCCCGTTCCCTGATATAATCCACCAATTTACGGGCTACCGGCATTTCCGCCTCGGGATCCTCGCTCAAGGAGACCCGGATGGTATCGCCGATACCGTCACACAGAAGCGTACCGATTCCGACAGCGCTCTTGATACGCCCGTCCTCACCGTCACCCGCCTCCGTTACCCCAAGGTGCAAGGGGTAACGCATATGCTCGGCCTCCATCGTACGTACCAACAGCCGCACGGTCCTTACCATCACTACGGTATTGGAAGCCTTGATCGAAATAACCACATCCGGGAAATTCTCCTCCCGGCAAATACGAAGAAACTCCATGCAACTCGCTACCATCCCCTCGGGCGTATCCCCATAACGGCTCATGATACGATCGGACAGCGAGCCATGATTCACGCCGATACGGATAGCGGTACCGTGCGCCTTGCAAATATTCAAGAAAGGGACGAACCGCTCACGGATCTTCTCGATCTCGGCGGCATATTCCTCATCCGTATATTCAAGATGGTTGAATGTCTTTACCTTATCTACATAGTTTCCCGGGTTGATACGTACCTTTTCCACCTCTACGGCGGCGGCATCGGCCGCCCTGGGATTAAAATGGATATCAGCGACCAGGGGAGTCGTATACCCTTGCTCATTCAGTTGTTTACGAATCTCGCCCAGGTTCCGGGCTTCCCGTTCCCCCTGTGCCGTAAAACGCACATACTCGGCTCCGGCCTCGATCATACGGATCGCTTGAGCTACCGCTGCCTCCGTATCCATCGTCGATACATTAGCCATGGATTGAATACGGATAGGATTCTCACCTCCCATAGGTGTATCGCCGATTTGAGCAACAGATGATTTACGGCGGTTGTAATTAAAGTAAGCCATTTTCTAGTTGACAGTTGATAGTTGACAGTGGACAGTGGACAGTTGATAGTTGACAGTGGACAGTTGACAGTTACCGCTTGTCGCAACTGTCAACTTTCAACTTTCAACTGTCAACTTTCACTTGTCACCTGTCAATTAATTCGTTTTGTATTTAAAAGAAACCTTGGCCAACTCCTCGTTAGCCTTCACGATTTTCTTCTTTAAATCCTCCTTATAAGCGGATAGCTTCTCCTGGAGTTGCTCGTCGCCAACGGCAAGCATCTGCACCGCAAGGATCCCGGCGTTCAATGCGCCATTGATACCGACAGTGGCCACGGGGATTCCCGGAGGCATCTGTACGATAGCCAACAAGGCATCCATACCGTCCAGCGTAGAGTTGATAGGCACGCCGATCACGGGAACCGTCGTCATGGAGGCGATCACACCGCAAAGATGAGCGGCCATTCCGGCAGCGGCGATGATAACCTTGATTCCACGTCCTTTAGCCCCTTTGGCGAAAGCCTCCACCTCGGCGGGAGTACGGTGCGCGGATAGCGCATGCATCTCGAACGGGATCTCCATCTCATCCAACAACTTTGCCGCCTTCTCCATTACGGGCAGATCCGAGGTACTACCCATGATAATACTTACAACAGGTGTCATCCTTATTTAGCGATTAGTTTTTGATAATCCTCGGAGGATAATAGCTCCTCCAGCTCGGAAGCGTCCGTAAAGGAAATCTTGATCAACCAACCTTTGCCATAAGCGTCTTCATTCACCAATTCGGGAGCGTCTTCCAATTCGGCGTTTACTTCCAACACCTCGCCGCTAACCGGCATGAAAAGGTCGGAAACAGTCTTAACGGCTTCGATCGTACCGAACACCTCTTCTTGGGCGACAGTCTCACCCTCAGTCGTGATGTCTACATAAACGATCTCACCTAGCTCGCCTTGAGCGTAATCAGTAATACCAACATAAGCTACGTCACCTTCTACACGAATCCACTCATGGTCTTTTGTGTACTTTAAATCTACAGGAAAATTCATAATCTCAGTGTTTTTATTAGATAAATAAATAGATATAACTCATTAATGAGGCTACAAAGGTACATATAAATCCCAGACAAAACCCCGCGTATACCTGCATTGGTGTATGCCTTTTTAAAAAGACGCGCGAGGTGCCTACTAAACCGGCCACGATCAGCACGACTATAAAGGCCCAATAAGGATTTATCATATGGATACGCGCCACCCCCATAATACCGCCTAATAGCCCGCCGATACCAATGGTATGCGCGCTAATCTTCCAGGCGAAATTGATGCACAAGGCGATCGCCAAGGCTACGCAAGCCCCGATCAGCATCGCCAGCAACCAAAACGGCATCAGCATCTTATACAAGAAAAAGATGCAAACCAAGATGGAAGTGACGAATATCAGATAAGGAACCACCCGCTCCTTCCGGTCGGAAAGCTCTATATCGACAGCCGCGCCATTTTTCACCAGTAACAAGATGAAAAGCCCGGGCACTATCGCTGTCGAAAGAAAGGTGCCTCCAGCTATCAGCAGCTTCATGGGTAACGGGTAAATGGCGAGGAAGGTAAACATCAACGCCAATACGATCCCATAGGTCGCCATAAGCAACGGATGGAACACGAAGGATATTATATTCGAGAATAGTTTCATACGCTTTTATATTTCTTTTCTCAGCCGAGCTACCGGAACCCCCAGTTGCTCCCTATATTTCGCTACCGTACGCCGGGCGATCACATATCCCTTTCCTTTCAGGATCGTAGCCAGCTCCTCATCGGTCAGCGGTTTTCGTTTGTCTTCGGCATCCACATGCTCTTTCATGATCTTTTTCACCTCACGGGTCGAGATCTCCTCGCCGCTATCGGTCTGCATAGACTCGGAGAAAAAGTATTTCAACGAATAGATACCGAAATTCGTTTGCACATATTTACTGTTGCTTACCCGGGAGATGGTGGAGATGTCATATCCCGCGCGCTCCGCCACGTCTTTCAAGATCATGGGGCGGAGGGTAGCCTCGTCGCCTGTCAGGAAAAAGTTCTGTTGCAGATAGATAATCGCCTCCATGGTGCGCTGCAACGTCTCGTTACGCTGCTTGATAGCGTCGATAAACCACTGGGCGGAATCCAGCTTTTGCTTCACGAACTGTACGGCGTCTCGCCTCTCGGCGGTTTGGTTCGCCTTATTCGCCGTATAATCCTGAAACATCTCGGCATACTCCCGATTGATACGCATATCCGGCACCCCCCGGTTATTCATGCTCAAGATAAGCTCTCCGTTATTCGCTTCCACCACGAAATCAGGGATGATCTGGCTCATCGCCACCTCCATGGAGCCACCCCAGCTACTTCCGGGTTTCGGGTTCAACATCGTAATCTCGTGGATTACCTTCTTCAACGTCTCCTCGTCGATATCGAGGCCCCGCAGGATCTTATCGTAATGTTTGCGGGTGAACTCCTCGAAATATTCGGCCAGTACACGGACCGCCAAGTCCGTAACCGACGTCTTCTCCTTCTTATCCAGCTGGATCAGCAGACATTCTTTCAAGTCGCGCGCACCTACGCCGGCAGGCTCAAAATCTTGGATGATACGCAAGATAGACTCGATCTCCCTCTCATCCACCTCTTGTCCGGCTTGGAAGATCAAGTCGTCCGCTATCGCCGACAGATCCCGCCGCAAATAGCCGTCATCATCGATATTCCCAATAATATACTCCGCTATTTTCATTTGCTTATCCGGCAAGTCCCTCAACCCGAGCTGCTGTAGCAAAAACTCATTCAAGGATTGGCTTACGGAGAAGGGGACATCCTCTTTCCATTCCGTGCGCTCGGTCATTTCCCGCAGCTTATAATCCGGTATATCGTCTTCCGTCAGATAATCACCCAAAGAGAGGTCGGTCTCGGTATCAACAGAAGGGATCTCGTCTCCCCCCTCCTCTGTTTCAGCACGTTCAAAATCATCAACAGGCTCTTTTCCCTCCTCCAAGGCAGGGTTCTCTTCCAGCTCATGCTTCACACGTTCTTCCAGCTCGATGGCGGGAAGCTCCAGAAGCCGTATCAACTGTATCTGCTGAGGGGATAGCTTTTGCTGTAACTTTTGTTGTAACTGTTGCTTTAACATAATCTAAATCATTGCGCTATAAGGGCAGGACGATCGCCCACCCTCTTATTTATCAACATGCAAATATAAGTTTTTAGTTTTAACAGTACAGCTATTAAACTATAATAGTTCTAAACAAGGCGTACGGATTCGCGATCCTACTCACCGGCTTAGCGGCTTGGCAGCCGCAATCATTTGTCTGAGGCGAGAAGCGCTGGCAGAGATACGGGCACGTTCCGCTTTTCTTTCTTCAGGTGAAGGAAGATTATTCATCTCGGCGAAGAACTGCTCAGCATCTCTTCCGGATAAAATTGGAGTATTACGTATCGGCTTTGACATATACTATATCTTTTTAGTTGCAAAACTACGCTTATTCTCTCAGATAGCCAACGCTTTTGAAGCAAATACAACCAAGCAAATCCGCACAAACACCTTGTGCCGACCAAGAGGGTGTGTCAAAAGTCTGTATTTACCGGACGCAGAACACGCAGACAACGCAGAGTGACGCAGATATTGCTAATTATTAATAAAATAAGTCTGCGTTCGTCTGCGTATTCCGCGTCGTCTGCGTCCGGTTTATTAGATTTGACACACCCTCGGGGTTACTGGATTGTCTCAGATTACAAATCCTCATAACAGGAAGCGGCGGATCACGAATCCGCCGAGGTGTGAACGTTTATGGTACTAGCGGATATACCTGCTGATCTCCGCATATCACCGCTTTGAAGCCGGTGAGGATGACTGGCACTTCCAGACCGGAAATGTTCTCGCCTGTGTACTCGTCTACCGGTGTCCATGTACACTCTCCACTTGCTACCTTTATATTCTTTGCTTGGTTGGCATTGAGATAAAGGGTCGCCTTGTCTCGGTTCAGTATGCCGGTGAAAGGGTCGAAGTGTTCACCGGTTGATGAGTATGAGCCTGAAGATACATACACAAAAGCCTCTGCTGTCAGCCTTATTTCCGTCAGACTCTTACATCTGAGAAACAAATCATTACCCAAACTTCCGGCATTCGGACAAGACACGGAGGTAAGACTGAGGCAATCTTGAAATGAGCACTGGAGTATCTCTGTCGTAACCTCGCTTTCGTATGTCTCAATGCCTGCATTATCGAATGTTGTGAGCAATTTTTTCAGCTTAACGGTAACCGTTTTCAGGGCGGTACAATTCAAGAATGCATTCCCTGCGTCTTTCACAACCCCACCTCCGGTAACGGTAGTCAGGGAGGTGCAATCCTCAAATACTCGGAATATGCCTGTCACTGTAACAGGTAGATTTACCTTTACAAGAGAGGAACCATCCATACCCCAATATAGTTCAGTCATTCCCGTCGTAGCACTAAAATCAAAATCAGTCACTACAGGGGCTGTTTTATTGCGGATGTAGGTTGCTATCTTGCCGAACTTAGCGTCACTATCAAAGTCGCCTTTCAGCACCAGCCTACCGCCTTGTACGTAGGAGCCAATCAAGGCGTCGGTCAAGTCGTCGGCGGTGAGGGCTGTTACGTCCAGGGGAAGTAGTAGCGCTTCGCCACCGGGGATAGGTGTGCCGTCGCCCCAGCCGTCCACCGTTACGCTGCCCACTTCGAGCTTGTCCTTACCGACGCGCAGGCTGAGGGTGTAGTGTTTGTTGGCCTCGAAGAGCTGCGCGGCCGGAATGGTGTATGCCAATTTGGTGCCGTCGGAGAGCGTTACCCGCACCAGCTTGGTGGAGGCGGCTACCGTTTGGGGCACTAAGATTGCCTCGTAGCTATCGGCCTTTACCGTAGCCGCTTTAATCTCGCCTGTCGTAGCCGAGGCGGTGGCGGTAAGGGTCTGGGCGTTGTACGTGGCAGAGAGGCTGGTGTTTATCACTTCCAATTTCTCGATGCCAGGACGCGCGCCCTCCGGGTATTGGTTGCCGTAGGTGAGGTTCACCGTGAGCTTGCTCAAGCGGTGGGTAAAGGCGAGGTTCAGCTCGTTGAGCTTGTCCAGGCTGCTGCCCGGCACGAAGGCCTCATCTTTATAGCCCACCAGATCCGACGCGAGGATGGCACCTGCCGCGCTCTGATCCGCTTTCACGCTGAACGGCACGGCGGTGAGATCCGTGGCTCCGGCTACGTGTGGGGCAAAGGCATAGATCTTGGCAGCGGCGGTGGCGTTTTTCCACAACATGGGGTTGGCATCCGCCGTGAGGTCTTGCGACCACGCGCTGGAGGTGTTGTTCCAGAGGATGTTGGCGCGGGTGTAGTTGTCGGTAGCGCCATAGTCTACGCTCAATGACAGGTTGGTGCCGGTATAGGCGGCGGTAGTGCCCTCGGCGCGCGACAGGGGTTGCGCGTCGTCCAGCGTGGTGCTGATGCGCACCATTCCGTCGGCGGGATAGTTGTTATTGCCTATGAGGGCATCGGAATCGTCCTTGCTGCACGAGGTCAGCATGCCGGCTACCATCGCTCCGGCAGCCAATAAGGAAAATATATTTCGTATCATATCTGTTTATTATTTTACTGTTTTATCTACAAAGTTCGCGTCAAGGAAGGGTTGGATCCGTTTCAGCATCGCCGGCAATCGGTTCACCCGTCTGCCAATCGGCTACCGTTACGCCTGTAATCTGGACTTGGTCTTTACCTACGGTCACGTTGTAGGTGTAGCTCTTGCCGGCTTCGTGGGCGGGGATGCCTTTCACGGTGAGGGACTTGCCTGTGCCGTCGGTCAAGGCGATAAACTCCTTATCAGAGTGTGCCGCGTCGGGCAGCACCAGGGCGGTGAAGGTAGTGCCTGCGCCACAGCCACCTTTTACGGGGGTTTCGTTACCGCAGTAAGGGGTGATAGGCGTTGGGGTAGCCTCAGTTAGAACATGTCCACCTTGATAGGCGGTGGCATAAGTGACGAGTGAGACAGCGCTCACATACTTCAGCGTGTCGGCGTACTGGTCGTTGAAGCCCACGATTTTCACGATGACGCGTGCTGTTTTACGGCTTAGCTCCAAAGAGATGTTACCCTCGGATTTGTTCTTGCTTACCGAAACAGTCGTCATATAGTCGGCGGCGGCAATCGAGTCCACTGTACTCTGGGTAGCGGGCAAGGTAAAGTTTTGCGTATCGGTGCCTGTGGTTACGGGATAGTAGGCGCTGAAGCTCATTGTCTCCTGCTCCCACCTGAGGTAGGTGTTCTCTGCGGGTGTCCACGTCGTACCGTCGGAAGTGTAGGTTACGGCGGCTTGTGTATCTGCGCTCACGCCTATTTTATCACCACTATTAAACACTTTCTGAGCGGCAGCATCGCCCATGGGGGTGCTGCGGCTGAAAATAGAGTTGCCCACGGTAGCATTGATCTTGACAGCCTCGGGGTCGGAGTTGAAATCAAGACCTGCCTCCTCTTTCTGACAGGAAGCAAGCGCCATCGCGCCCAGTAGGGCGGCTGCGTATATGTATTTATTCATTTTCATCTATCTATATTAATTCGGTAATTACTCTGTTTCAATAGGGCTATTGGTGTTGCCTGTCCATTCGCTAGCGGTGAATTGCCCTACTTGAACGGCATCTTTGCCCACGGTGAGGTTGAGCGCGTACTGATTGCCACTTACGAGCGTCACTTCGTTTGTCGATACCCACTCGTAAGGCTTGTCTCCGATGGTAAAGCTGATGGTGAACACGCCTGTTGCCACGGTTTGCGGAACAAGGATGCACTCGTAAGGGGCCACGGCCTTGGTCTGGGGGGCGGCATCGGCTGTGCTGCCGGGGGTGTATGCGCCGGCAAGGGGCAGGATGGAGGCAATGCCTATGAATTTATCAAGAGTTAGTACATCCGTCAGCGGGGCGAAGAGAGCCCCAGTATAAGTACCGTTCACCTTCAGTTCGCTGATGGGGTTTGTGGCAGTGCCGGGAGTGATATTCAGCTCCGTGCCCAGCGTGATGGTGAGGTTGAGTTTCGAAAAGAGGTGTTTGAATGTGATCGGGAGCTTGCCGTCCGCAGTAAGATCTTTTGCAGGGTCTACTTCCTTGGTTGCCATAAAGAGCACATCGCTCCTCATGAACCAACTTTTTTCAGTCTGGTAGTCCGCTATACTTACGATGTGGCCGTTAGTAAAATCATCATTGGTATAAAGCATTCCCTCATCTGATACCGCCGTTACCTTCACCTTGTCGGTGTTGTTTCTCCACAACATCTGCAAAGCGGTTGTGCCATCTACGGCTGAATAGCTTCCCCAGCCATCGGTGTTGCTACCCTCCATATAGGCACAGTAGCTGTAGTCGCTATGGGTGGGATGTTCTATCTTGAGCTGGAAGGTACTGATATTCTCCGTTGTAATCCCCGCACGTGTCTGCATATCGCCCACCGAGGTAGCCACACGGATCACGCCGTCGGCGGGGAAGTTGCTGTTTGCCGTCAGTTCGTCGCTCTTCGAGCAACCGCCTAGGACGGTCGCGGCCAATGCAGCAAGGAATACTATATTTTTTGCTTTCATTTGTTCTTGCTATTTAAA
>JAQVCX010000027.1 GCA_028689545.1 Parabacteroides sp. | reverse complement strand
AGATTAACGGCGGAAAGCAACCGACGATCTACTTCGAAGGAAACCGTTACGGAAACCTAAAGGTCAATGCAAATTAACTAGTTGTAGAGACGGGGCGTGCCCCGTCTCCCACGGTTTGATAGTATCTAAAGTTACTATTTTGAGGGGATGAGACGGGGCACGCCCCGTCTCTACAACCGGATATTTTTATTTAGAGGTGTTCTGCCGGCGTATCTCTTCTCCCCTCAACCAGTTATCGAGTTGTGTAAACAGGAAGAAGCAAGAGATTCCGGAAGCGATCGTCAAGACAATCGGAAAATAGGCACGCAAAGAACCCAAAACCGTATCCGTCCCCCCCGGGGAAAGCTTAACCAAATACAAGACACCGACTAACACAAACAGATAAGCGACAAGCATGCTGAAAATACCTACAGGCGTAAACTGTTTCTTGATATAGTACTTATATACCCGCTTCTTCTCTTGCATAATCAATGCCATAATACGGGCGTTTAGCGAGGCCGAGGGTTGCTCCGCCGTCTCTCGCATCAGCTTACGTGTCAAATGATCTATATCTTTCTCATTCATATTCATAACAAATCAACTGTCTCTAATTTCATTTTATCCTGCAACACCTCATAAAACCGTTTCCGCCCACGGAATAGTTTTACTTTCACATTAGAAGCGGTCAGATCCGTGATCTGACAGATCTCTTCCACCGAGCATTCCTCCAAATAATAAAGAGTAAGCAACAAGGCCTCATCCGCCGGAAGCTTTTTCAGCGTACGTGCGATCATCTCTTTCCGGTCCTCACGCTCTAACAAAGCCGCGGCCGATTCAACCTCCTCATTCGAAAGGTCTACAGGCCCCGCCTCCTCATAACTCACGAACATACGCTGTTGCCTCAAGGCCGTCAACGCCGTACGATACACGATCCGATAGAACCATGTTGAGAACTTACTATCGAAATGAAAATCGGGAAGAGCACGATACATCTTCACGAACGCGTCTTGCACGGCCTCTTCTGCCTCCTCGCGATTTTCCAAGATACGAAAAGCGATGGTATAAGCCATCTTCTCATACTTCGCGACAAGGCAGGAGAAACTTTGCGTGTCTCCTGCCAAAATACGTTCTATCCACTTTCGCTCATCCATCTGGCACGGTTTATTCTTCCAGACGCATTTTCCTCTCGTCGTCCATTCTCTCCTTCTCCATCAAAGAACGGGAGAGGAAGAAATAAATAATAAAAGAAATACCGCCGAACAAGATCGTAATAGCGGGAACCAGCAAGAAGAACCAATCGCTATTGTATGTATAAACGGAGTCTACCATCATACCCACGATCACACCCAGAGACAAGCCGATCATAAATATGCCGTTACGCAAGGTATTATATCGGTTCGGCTTTCTCTCGGGCTTAGCCGCCTCCTCCAATACGATACCTTTCTCGATCATCGCCATCTTTTCCGCATGCTTGCTCTTGATGGTCATATAGCTAGCGATAATAGCTAACAACACGGGCATACCTACCGCACAAATAACACCTAAAATCGGAATCCACAACTCATCCATATCTTCTATTCTTTAAAGGTTTAATAAATCATTCGCTTTTATCAATAAGACACGCCCTATCACGAATCGGTTACAAAAAAGAGGCGGAATTTCACACGTATATCGGCGTGGCCCCACGCGAGTATAGGTGTAGGCCCACACCGATATACGTATGCCCCTACGCCACTATAGGCGTAGCCCAACGCCTATATACGTATCCTAATAGAAGAGGCGAGCTTCACATAAACAGTGAAGTCCGCCTCTTGGAAAAGCTCTTTATCGTCTTTCTGAACGCTTACGCCAGTTCGCCTCTTACGATCTCTTCCTTATCCTTGTCCCAGTACATCGTACGTCCTTCCAGATAGGCGCGCGTACCCATATGGGCGGTCATCGCCTCTTGGAAAGCATTGTCTATATTACAGCTAGGAGTCTTGCCTTGGCGGATACACTCCAGCCACTCGCGGATATGCAAGTGAGTCGTGTCGTAACGTTTGCCATTTACATAGGTATAGAGCAAACCACGTTTAGCGAAATACAACTCCGTAGGAGATGTCACGGAATCCGAGCTGTTTTGTCCCGGCACATAAGTGTAGAACGGGGCATCCGTAGGGATAACACCTTCCTTGATCTTATCCGCATAGCGGCTCGAATCTTGGTCTACCGTAATCGCCAGGATATTGGATACCTCCATGGAAGCGTCGTGCCCCATGAATACCTTACCGCGGTTACGGCTACTTGCCAAGGTAGCGCTATACAACATCGTCAGGTCACGATCCGGCCATTCGAAAGTAGTCTGCAATACATCCGGTACCGTACGTCCGTCCTTGAAGAAATACACACCGCCGGATGATGTGGCGGAATGAGGAATGCCTACGTGCATGATCTGGTTGACAGCGTCGTACTCATGCGTCAGCAAGTCTCCAGACAGGCCCGTACTATAATCCCACCAGCAACGCCAGCGGAAGAAACGCTCCAGGCTGAACTTACTACGCTCGTCCGGACCGATATATCTTTCCAGCTTATTGGATGTCATATAATCCATATACTCCTTGACACGCTCCGGGTCTCCCTCGAACTGCTTCCAGTCGATCGTATTCGGATTAGAGCCATCGATGATATCATATACCCAAGCGCCATTCGGAGAGTTACGGTTCGTGCAAACCTCGATCAAGTTGACAGGGCCTAGCAAACCATTCCCGATAATCTCCTCCGCCTTCTGATAGCAATCGGTCTGACGTCCTTGGTGACCCAACTGGAATACGACACCGGTCTCTTTGATTACCTGGCGAACCATATACGTCTCGGGCACCGTCCATGACAACGGCTTCTCGCAATATACATGCTTCCCGGCACGTGCCGCCGCCATAGCGATCGTACTATGCCAATGGTCCGGGCCAGCGATAATAACGGCATCCACATCCGGAGCCGCGATCAACTCTTGATAAGTCCGGTACCGTTTCGGGGCAGGCCCGAACTTACCGTCGCTACCCTCCCGATGGATATTGGAGCCGGTCAATACAGCGGCCTCACCATATACATCAAATATATCACAAACCGCCGTTATCTCAATATTCAGATCATCTTGCTCCATATATTGTTGATAACGCGTATCCTTCTTATTCAGCTTATTCGCCTCTTTCATCTTATCGATCCAAGAAGGCTCGGCGAAACCGGCGGCACGCATCAATTGCTTTCCACGAATACCGAAGCCCACCAAACCGATACGGATCTTCTTACCCTCGCCTTGCGGCTCCAGATAAGCGGCCTGCCGGTTACTTACCTGAAATACATCAGATATGTTACGGCCTCTTAAAGCGTCTTTCCTTTTCTGGTAAACGCCATATGCCAAAGCGCCTAAGATAGGCACCGTAGCCAATGTCTTCAATGTGTCCCGACGTCCTTTATCGGGCATTTGCTCCTGAGAAGGAGTATTCTTTGTATCTTCTGTTGCCATGGGTATCAAATAAATTTAAGTTTACGCAATATCGGACACACACGTCCTAACACACGATCGAATCCTATGATTTGTGAGGTAGGGAATACGCACATCAAACCTAAAGCGGCAAACTCCACAAGGTTTTTGTCGATCCACAAATAAGAGCCTTCAAACGGCATCATATAGCTTGCTCCCACGAAAGAGGGGTGGGAGAACGTGTACATAGCGAGAAGAATCATACCTCCGACAGAAGATAAACGATACAAACAGCCTAAAGTCAAGCCTAGGCCGATCAATAACAGAGCCCACTCATTCATGAGGTTGATGGTCGCCATCAAACTATCGTCTTGAGTCAGCTTAACAAAAAATGAAGCAGCGGGACCCTTTGAATCGAGCAGATAGGGTAGAGATGTCCATTTTGGGTTCATGATTTTCACCAGGCCTTCATACATAAAGTGCCAACCTATAAAAAGACGCAGTAGCATGAGCCAAGTCATCTGCGCTTTCGTGTAACCTTGTTCTATATTCATTTCTTGGTCCTAAAAAATTGGTTAGAAAAAGTCGATTATTAAAAACATGATGCCCGAAGCAAAAATCATAGATTTCGGCCTCGGGCATTATTATACTAAAAAGTGCTTGATACGATTAATCCAAAACTTTAACAGTAATGTTACGGAACCAAACATCATCCCCGTGGTCTTGCAATCCGATGAAACCCTCTTTGTTGGCACCACCGCAATTCAGCAACAACTCATAAGCCAACGGCCATTTGTCTTTGCTAAACTTGCTGTTATCCAACATTTCTTTCCACTGCGGAGTCCACAAGTGGTACTCTACAACCGGCTCATCGTTCTGATAATGAACAACGGTACCCTTATAACACATGATCTTCACCTTGTTCCACTCGCCGAACGGTTTAGAGTTCTGCGGTTTAGCAGGAATCATATCATACAAAGAAGAAGATTTACGATTGCCATCCTTACCTAACTTAGCGTCCGGGTGGTTCTCGTTATCCAATACCTGACACTCCGGAGCGGAGATATAAGCGGGTTGTCCCTCAACCTCTTGAACCAAATAGAAGATACCAGAGTTAGATCCCTTGGCAACCTTCCATTCCATCTCAAGCTCGAAGTTTTTAACCTTGCTCATCATGATGATATCGCCCCCATTGGAAGCGCCAGCCTCGCCGGCACCAGATCCACTGATCTTGATACAACCATCCTCAATCGTCCAAGCGCCCGGTACATCCGCGCGGTCATAACCTCTCCAGCCATTGAACGTCTTTCCATCGAATACGATGTAGCGACCCTCTTTGTCTTTCGGGAAAGTCGTGATATCCACAGTAGGAAGCTCTGTCATGAGTTTGTACTCAGGAACCGCGGCCTCTGTTGTAGCCTCGGCGGCAGGAGCAGCTTCTTCCGTTTTCTTTCCACCACCACAAGACGTGAAATAACACATCATGACAGCGGCACTTGCTAATAATACAGACTTTTTCATTTTATTTATTAAGTTAAAATCAATTATCTCGGCATATCTACCAACTTCCAGCCCTCACGGTAGTTGTGCTTGATCAAGCCTGCGGCAAATTCTTGCGCATTGATAGGATCTGTCCATACAGTCTTGAATTTCGGGTCGCCATCAACAACCTCGAAAGTATCCTTCTGGATAATCTTGATTGTCTCGCTCGGATCGATATTCGTGAATCGCATGTTAGGACCATCCCATTCCAACACCTTGTTCAAGCGTTGCAGACGAACAGCCAACACACCCATTACGACCATCTCGTTGAACGGACCAGCCTCCAAGAAGTTAGACTTCGTCTGAACACGGCTACCAGCGCTTTCCTTACAAGCACGGATCCAGTCTTGCTCATGTCCACCGCTACCTTTCGCTACACGACGCTCTGTCTGAGGAACGCTAGGCACACGACCTGAAAGCAACCAAGGCTCTACACCGTAGCAACCGCAAATCAACGTATCTTTCGTACCGTGGAAGATACACAATCCACCACCAGAACCCATCAACTCTTTTCCTTGAGGGAATCCTTCTGGACGATCCGGCATCATACCGCCATCATACCAATGAACCTCAACCTCCGGCATAGCTACCTTCGGCATATTGTCACGAGCCGGGAAGATCAACTTAACATGTTGTGCGCTAGGAGCACAATCTTGCAATAACAATGTAGAAGAACCTTGAACCTTTGTCGGGTAGCCTAAATGCAAGCTCTTGAATACCGGATGCATGATGTGGCAAGCCATATCACCCAACGCGCCTGTACCATAATCCCACCATCCGCGCCAGTTCCAAGGATGATATGTCTTATTGAACGGTCTTACTTTAGCAGGACCCGTAAACAAATCCCAATTCAAGGTAGAAGGGATCTTATCCGCTTTCTCCGGAGCGTTCAAACCTTGCGGCCAGATAGGACGGTTGGTAGCGCACTCTACCTTAGTAACCTCACCGATCTCACCATTAGCGATCCACTCGCAGATCAAGTTCACGCCTTCGCCGGAAGAACCTTGGTTACCCATCTGAGTAGCCAAATCATATTTCTTGGCCAAGTTCGTAAGCAAACGAGATTCGTAAACAGAGTGAGTCAACGGTTTCTGAGTGTATACGTGTTTGCCAAGAGTCATAGCGTCAGCCGTGATCATAGCGTGCGTATGGTCAGCGGTAGCTACCAACACGGCGTCGATAGATTTACCCATCTCATCCAACATCTTACGATAATCCCAGTATTTCTTAGCTTGAGGATGACGGTCGAATACAGGCTTCGAGTACTTCCAGTCGATATCACAAAGAGCTACGATATTCTCGGTAGTCTCCATGTTCTTCAAGTTAGCGTTACCCATACCACCGATACCCACACCGGCGATATTCAATTTATCAGTAGGAGCTGTATGTCCATGGCTTTTACCCAGAACAGAGCTCGGTACAATCGTCAACGCTGCTGCGGCAGCTGTACCTTTTTGAAGAAATGATCTTCTAGTAATGTTTGACATAGTAATAATTTTTTATAGATTAGCACTTAACAATGATATTTCATGTGTCTTTACACCTTTACAGGCAACAAATTGTCGCAAATATAGCCAATGCTGTATTACTGACAAGATCAAAAGACCGCTTTCTTATTTAAAATAGTCTTTTTTAACAGACAGGATAGATCTTATCTATAATTTCATAAATATTATCTATGCGGTTGGGGGTATTTCATTAGCTGGGTTTGGATATATTTGTAAAAACATGGAAACATATTTATATTAACAACTGTTATCTTAAATAAGAACAACGGTATGAAAAAAGAATCCGCATTCATACGAATATATCGCTTTTATCTGGAAGGGTTCCAGGAGATGAAGCTGGGCAAGACTCTTTGGCTGATAATTCTAGTCAAATTATTTATCATGTTTTTTATCCTTAGATTATTCTTTTTCCCTAATTATCTCGGGCAATTCGATAGCGATAAAGAGAAAGAGAACCACGTATCGAACGAGCTTATACAACGGGCAATAAATCCTTAAAACATTAATAAATATGATTGAAAACATTGACACTTCATTGATCGATTGGTCGAGGGCCCAATTTGCCCTTACGGCCATGTATCATTGGCTCTTCGTGCCTCTAACGCTAGGACTTGGCGTTATCCAAGCCATCATGGAGACGATTTATTATAGAACCGGCAATGAGGCATGGAAAAAGACTGCCCAGTTTTGGATGAAATTATTTGGTATCAATTTCGCCATCGGTGTCGCTACGGGATTGATCCTTGAGTTCGAGTTCGGAACCAACTGGTCTAACTATAGTTGGTTTGTCGGGGATATTTTCGGAGCGCCTTTGGCTATCGAGGGAATCCTCGCCTTCTTTATGGAAGCCACCTTTATCGCTGTCATGTTTTTTGGTTGGGACAAGGTGAGCAAACGCTTCCACCTAGCCTCCACTTGGCTGACGATTATCGGCGCTACCCTCTCCGCTCTCTGGATCTTGATCGCTAACGCATGGATGCAATATCCAGTCGGTATGCATTTTAATCCGGATACGGTCCGTAACGAGATGTTCGATTTCTGGGCCGTAGCTTTATCGCCTGTCGCCATTAATAAGTTCTTCCACACCGTATTGTCCGGATGGATCATGGGGGCCTTGTTCGTATTAGGAGTCAGTTGCTGGTATTTATTAAAGAAACGGAATACCGCATTCGCTTTGTCAAGCATCAAGGTCAGCGCAATATTCGGACTGGTAGCCTCCATCCTTATTCTTTGGACGGGCGACGGCTCCGCTTACCAAGTCGCTCAAAAGCAACCGATGAAACTCGCCGCTATGGAAGGCCTTTATCAAGGAGGTAACGGAGTAGGACTCGTAGGCATCGGCATCTTAAACCCGGCAAAGACGAGTTATCAGGATGATCAGAACGCCTTTATTTTCGACTTTAAGTTCCCCAAACTCCTCTCCTTCTTAGCCGAACGTGACGTGGACGCATACGTCCCGGGTATCATAAACTTAATAGAGGGAGGCTATACGACCCATCAAGGGACGGTAGCGCTCTCCGCCAAGGAAAAAATAGAGAAAGGCAAGGTCGCCATCAAAGCATTAGCCGATTATCGCAAAGCGGTCAAGGATAAAGATACCGAAGCCGCCGAGCAATACAAGGCAACCCTAGAAGAGAACTTCTCCTATTTCGGATATGGCTATATTAAGGATCCGGCAGAGTTAATCCCCCATGTAGGATTGACATTCTATTCTTTCCGAGTGATGGTGATCCTAGGTTGTTTCTTCATCTTGCTATTCATCATCGCATTGATCTGGGATCAAAGAGGGAAAATCGCAAACGCACGCTGGTTGCAATACGTGGGCCTATGGTCTATACCTTTAGGATATATAGCGGGGCAAGCCGGTTGGATCGTGGCGGAGGTAGGACGTCAGCCTTGGGCTATACAGGATATCTTGCCGACCAGCGCTTCGATATCCAAGTTGAACCCGTCCTCGGTACAGATCACTTTCTACCTGTTCCTTATCTTATTCACGATCCTGCTGATCGCGGAGATTGGAATTATGGTTAAGGCCATCAAGAAAGGACCGGAAGCTTCCGAATACTAATTATCAATTTTCAATTATCAATCTTCAATTAGAAAGTCCTATGGATAGTACATATATATTGTTACAACATTACTGGTGGTTTCTGGTATCTCTACTGGGAGCGCTATTAGTATTCCTTCTTTTTGTGCAAGGAGGCCAATCCCTGCTCTTCACCATTGGTAAGACGGAGATACAACAAAAAATGTTATTGAACTCTACCGGACGTAAGTGGGAGTTTACTTTCACTACGTTGGTCACTTTCGGAGGTGCTTTCTTCGCCTCTTTCCCTTTGTTTTATTCCACGAGCTTCGGCGGAGCCTATTGGGTATGGATGCTGATCTTGCTTTGCTTCGTGATACAAGCCGTATCTTACGAGTATCAAGCGAAGAAAGGTAATTTACTCGGGAAAAAGACGTATCAAGTATTTCTCATGATCAATGGTATAGCAGGTCCGATCTTACTCGGAACCGCTGTCGCTACCTTCTTTAACGGCGCCGAATTTATTGTTAACAAAGAACAGTTGACGAATGTAGCCATGCCCGTCATCTCCACATGGGCCAATCCTTGGCATGGATTGGAGGCGGCTTTGGTATTTTGGAATTTGTGCCTCGGGCTGGCGGTCTTCTTCTTGGCACGCGCCTTGGCCCTACTCTATTTCATCAACAATATCAATGATCCGGAGATTGTCGCCAGAAGCCGGAAACAATTGATACCGGAGACCATCTTGTTCCTCGTCTTTTTCTTGACATTCTTGATCCGCTTATTATTGGTGGACGGTTTCGCCGTAAACCCGGATACCGGGGAAGTATTTATGCAACCGTATAAGTATTTCATGAACCTGATCGAGATGCCAATCGTATTGGTTGTATTATTGATTGGCGTGGTTGGCGTACTATTCGGCATAGGGAAAACGATATTCTCGAAGCGTTGGACAAAAGGCATCTGGTTCGCGGGAGCAGGGACTGTCTTGACCGTATTAGCCTTATTACTTTGCGCAGGATGGAATAACACGGCTTATTACCCCTCTTTGGCGGATCTACAAAGCTCAT
The DNA here is from genome assembly GCA_028689545.1 of Parabacteroides sp. GTDB lineage: Bacteria > Bacteroidota > Bacteroidia > Bacteroidales > Tannerellaceae > Parabacteroides. The sequence goes on along the minus strand of JAQVCX010000027.1, from coordinate 24,904 downwards.
TGACGATCCAGAATAGTTGCTCAAGCCCATTCACGCTGAAAGTAATGAGCTATGTATCTATTCTCGTCCCATTCGTATTAGCCTACATTTTCTATGCGTGGAGAGCGCTTGATCTGCATAAGATCAATAGCAAGGAAATGCAAGGGAACGAACATACCTATTAAAAACAAAGGAAACGGCGAAGCTCACGCTTGGCCGTTTCTACATTTAACCGTTTTAAACAAAAAGAAAAAGTTAGTTAAGGCTTAGAAAAAAATATCTTAAGTCTATATTACCGACTGTATATTCGCTTTCTCGAAGGACAGCAAACAAATATATGGAATCCACCTCATCCTGCATACATTACACTTCGTTTTTTTGTTATTTTTCACAGAATGGAAATGCTTTTGTATTATCTTTGCACTCAATTATTCCCATAAACAACAAATGGCTGATTTTGATATAAACATATTGGGATGCGGTTCCGCGTTACCTACGACTCGCCATCTGGCGACCTCTCAAATAATAGATTTACGAGATAAACTATACATGATCGACTGTGGAGAAGGCACCCAGGTGCAAATGCGTCGTATGCGTATAAAATTTAGTCGTTTAAATCACATCTTCATCTCCCACCTACACGGAGATCATTGCTTCGGGCTACCGGGGTTGATCTCTACATTAGGCATGCTGGGACGTAATGGAGAACTGGTTATTCATGGGCCGAGAGAGATCGAGAGCTATATGCGTCCGATACTTGATATCTTTTGCAAAGGATTGCCTTACGAGATCCGCTTTAACTTAATTGACCCGACAAGCCATTCGTTGGTTATGGAAGATCGTTCCTTAAGCGTTTATTCCATTCCGCTAAAGCACCGGATCTCCTGTTGTGGCTACTTGTTTGCCGAGAAAGCCAAAGAAGCGCATATCATCCGGGAAATGACAGATTTCTATCAAGTTCCTATCCGTATGATGCAAGAGATCAAAAGGGGCGCTGATTTTGTCACCCCCGAAGGAGAGGTCATCCCGAATACCCGCTTAACCCGTCCTGCCGTCGCTCCCAAACGGTATGCTTATTGCTCAGATACGGCTTTCCATCCATCTATAATCCCTATTATCGAAGGGGTGGATTTATTATACCACGAGGCGACTTTCGCCGAATGCGATGCCGCACGCGCGAAAGAGACCTTCCACTCCACCGCCCGCCAAGCGGCCGAGATTGCCAGCAAAGCCCACGTGAAGCGATTGGTCATCGGTCATTACTCGGCTCGTTACGAGGACATGGCGCCGTTAAAGAAAGAGGCGGACAGGATATTTCCCGACACGATCCTAGGAGACGAAGGCATGAGGCTTAGCGTATAATCATATATCTGTTTTACGAAATAAAGCCAATTACTTTCTAATATGCGGAAAACTTTCTACATTTGTACGAATTTAGGGACTAGTAAATGAAGCTTATACAGATCATCGCTTTGGCACTTGCATTCTCCGCAAGTTATCCGGTTTACGCGCAAGCTAATAAATCGGAAGCTAAAACACTGGCTTATAAGCAAGAAGATCCCACTCCTATCGAAATCACGGCCTACGAGAATCGCATCAAGGTAGAGAACGCTCCTGTCGGAAGTATCTTGGAAATCTACAGTGTCGTAGGCATCAAGGTGAAAGAAATCGAAGTCAAGCAGTCCACCGCCGAATATGTCGTAAATATCGCGAAAGGCTACTACATCATCCGCATTGGCGATACGGTACGCAAAATAGCGATACGATAAGTACGATAAGAATGTACGCCCGTACATTAATATACATCCCCAAAGACAAGAAGTATTTATAGAGTTGCATAAGGCATTTAATTGTATGCGGAATGTCTATTAAAGGACACGACAGTTTCCTAAGCAGGACACTGCAGTGTCTACAGCAGGACACCGCAGTGTCTTAAGCAGGAAACCGCAGTGTCCTAAGTAGGAAATTTTAAGAAACTATAATAGGCTGATAGTATGAACTATATAAGGAGAAGCCGTGATAAGTATCTTAACCCGACATTTATCACAGTTCTGCTCAATTAGAGGGCTAAAGAACACCTCCTATTAAAAAAAACGCGTATCTTTACACCAAAGGATGAGAGAGAATCATCCCGATAATAATTAAGCACTAAAACCTATAAGCACTATGGGAAAATTTATCAATCCCTTCACCGATTGGGGGTTTAAGCACATCTTCGGGAGGGAAGTAGACAAGGACATATTAATTGAGTTCCTGAACGATCTCCTCGCGGGAGAGCATGTTATCACAGATCTGCGCATCATGAACAATGAGCAACTGCCGGAGACGGCTACGGAACGGAAAGTCATCTTCGACATCCATTGCGAGACAAGCAATGGGGAACGGATCATTATCGAGATGCAGAACAGGGAACAACCCTATTTCAAGGATCGAACCTTGTACTATCTCGCACGATCGGTGGTAGACCAAGGGATCAAAGGCGTATGGGACTACAAATTGGCGGCCGTATACGGGGTCTTCTTCTTGAACTTCGCCTTGGAGGAGGAAAAAGGAACCGGACACAAGGGGAAATTCCGAAGAGATATCGTCTTGGCAGACCGGGAGACCGGGCAGGTATTCAACCCCAAGTTCCGCCAGATCTATATCGAGCTTCCCCAATTCAACAAAGAGGAGGAAGAATGTGAGACTGATTTTGAACGTTGGATTTATGTATTGAAGCATATGGACACTTTAGACAGAATGCCTTTCAAGGCACGCAAGGCCATCTTCGAACGATTGGAACGGATCGGATCGATGGCAAACCTCACCCCCAAGCAGCGGGCGCAGTACGAGGAGGAATGGAAGATCTATAACGATTATTACAACACCTTGGATTTCGCCGTAGAGAAAGGACGGAAAAAAGCACTGGAGGAAGGTAGAGCTGAAGGATTGAAAGAAGGATTAAAAGATGGGATAGAGAAAGGAAAGCTAGAAGAGAGACAATCTATCGCACTCAACTTCAAAAAATTAGGGGTCAACGCCGAGCAAATCGCCTTGGCTACCGGTCTCTCCCTTGAGGAAATAGAGCGACTATAAAACAAAATCCCTTCAGCCCCACTAGTTTTTAACATATAGTTATCAATAGGAGAGGCTGAAGGGATTTCTTTATATTTATAAACGGCCTGAGAGCTACTCCTCACGCTGCTTATTCCATTCCTCCGCACATTCTTCCAAGGCATCGTACCAAGCCTCGCCGAACTTACGGATCAGGGGTTCCTTGAGGAACTTATAAACCGGCAATTGCTCTTTCTTCCCTAAGATCTCTGCCGCCTTGCAAACGCTCCAGCGATGATAGTTCACGGCCTTGAAATCCTGATACTGAGTGACACGGATCGGATAGAGGTGGCAGGAGACCGGCTTATAGAAATCCGTCTTGCCTTCCCGGTATGCTTTCTCGATAGCGCATTTACAAGCACCATCGGCATCGTAACAAGTGAAGACACAATCCTTACCGTTCACGATAGAAGTAACCGTATCGCCTTCCTCATCGATATAGGCTACGCCTTGCTTATCAATGATCTCTTGAGCTTTCGGGGATAAATCATCCCAGATAACGGGCAGTACTTTCTGGAGCTTCGCCAACTCCGAATCCTCTAATGGAGCGCCGGAATCTCCTTCCACGCAGCATTCTCCCTTACATTTGGAAAGATCGCATAAAAAATAACGCTCGATAACATCAAGACTTACTAAAGTATCATCTATTTGGAGCATAAAAGATGTATGATTTATTATTCTTATTTAATCAACGACTTGCCGGTCATCTCCTTCGGCTGTTTCAAGCCCAAGATGTGAAGGATCGAGGGAGCTACGTCGGCAAGGATGCCATCCTCTACCTTCGCGTCCTTGTTGGCTGTCACATAAACGAATGGAACAGGGTTCAAGGAGTGAGCCGTATTCGGAGTACCATCCTCGTTCAAGGCGTGATCCGCGTTACCATGGTCGGCGATGATGATTACCTCATAGTCGTTGGCTTTAGCGGCCTCAACCGTATCGTGCAAGCAAGCGTCGATGGTTACGACCGCTTTCTCGATCGCTTTGTAGATACCCGTATGGCCTACCATATCACCGTTGGCGTAGTTCACTACGATGTAATCGAATTTCTGCGTATTGATAGCGGCTACCAATTTATCTTTCACCTCGAAAGCGCTCATTTCCGGCTTCAAGTCGTAAGTAGCTACTTTAGGAGAAGGAACCAAGATACGCTCCTCGCCATCGAACGGAGTCTCGCGGCCACCGTTGAAGAAGAAAGTCACGTGGGCGTATTTCTCTGTCTCGGCGATATGCAATTGAGTCTTGCCTACGCTCGCCAAGAACTCACCCAGCGTATTATTCACGTTCTCTTTGTCGAACAAGATATGAACACCCTTGAAGCTGGCGTCGTACGGAGTCATACAGAAATATTGCAAGCCCGGTATCGTATGCATTCCGACCTCCGGCATATCTTGCTGAGTCAATACAGTCGTAAGCTCTTTCGCACGGTCGTTACGGTAGTTGAAGAAGATCACTACATCGCCTTCCTCGATAACAGCTACCGGCTTCCCGTTCTCAACGTGAACGATAGGCTTGATGAACTCGTCCGTTACGCCCTCGGCATAAGACTCTTCCATCGCTTTTACCATGCACTCGGCCTGCTTGCCTTTCGCGTCAACCAATAAATCGTAAGCCTCTTTCACACGTTCCCAACGTTTGTCACGATCCATCGCGTAATAACGTCCGATGATAGAAGCGATCTTACCGCCGGTAGTCTTCAGGTGATTCTCCAACGTCTCGATAAAGCCCTTACCGCTCCTCGGGTCCGTATCACGGCCATCCATGAAGCAATGAACATAAGACTTGCTGATTCCGTATTCCTTGGCGATATCCGTCAGTTTCATTAAATGCTCCAAAGAGCTATGCACGCCACCATCGGAAACCAAGCCCATGAAGTGGATCTGCTTATTATTCTCTTTCGCGTAGCTATAAGCACGTTTGATCTCGGGGTTCTCCATGATCGTGTTCTCGCGGCAAGCGATGTTGATCTTCACCAAATCTTGGTAAACGATACGGCCAGCGCCGATGTTCAAGTGGCCCACCTCAGAGTTACCCATTTGTCCGTCCGGCAAACCAACGTTCTCGCCAGAAGCCTGCAACTGCGAATTCGGATAAGTCTTCAACAACTCGTCCCAATAGGGAGTCGGCGTGTTAAAGATCACGTCGTCTTTACCTTTGTCACCAATTCCCCAACCATCACAGATAATTAAAAGCGCTTTTTTGCTCATGATTGCTAATTTATTATATTGATTATGTTTTTAACCTTTACAATCGCGAAGATAATCAATTCCGCTGTATTATTGTTTCCCTCAATGTATTACTTTTGTGGTAGGAATGGAAAAGAATATACAAGACAAAGATTTGGGAGTCATAACGCTCCGTACCACTCCCCGGGCCACCCGATACACGCTCAAGATATCAAAAGGGAAGATAACCGCCACGATGCCACCCGGAGGAGACGAGAAACGTATGATCGCTTTTATCATGGAGAACAAGGTCCGGCTGGTAAAAGCGCTCCAGAAGCATCCGGCCCGGCCCCTGCTCGACGAGCGATCGGAGTTGCAGGCTACGACATTCCGCTTGCATATCTTCCGCTCCGAGCGAAGTAATTTCTATATGAGACTGGAGGACAGGGTGCTACATATCGCTTGTCCAAGCGAGACTCGCTTCGAGGAGGAAGAGGTGCAATCCTTACTCAAATCCATGCTGGAGAAGGCACTTCGCCACGAGGCAAAACGGTTATTACCGGAACGTATCACGCTATTGGCGCGGCGATACGGGTTTACACTGACCGGAGTGAAAATCAATAATAGCAAGACGCATTGGGGAAGTTGCACGATGAGGAAGAGTATTAATCTCTCACTTTCATTAATGCTTCTTCCTTGGCATTTGGTGGATTATGTATTATTGCATGAACTTTGCCATACGATAGAGATGAACCATAGCGAAAGGTTCTGGAAACAGATGGATAAGGTAACGGACAATCAAGCGATCCGTTTACGAAGCGAATTAAAAAACTATCATATGTTGTAGAGACGGGGCGTGCCCCGTCTCCCACCGTCTGAAGGTATTTCCTATTACCATTTTGAGGGGATGAGACGGGGCACGCCCCGTCTCTACAACTAGGTAAAATTGTCAGAAATTGGCTCCTACTTGCAGGATGAAAGTACGGGGTGCGCCTACATCCATCGGGCGACTGCTATAACGCTTATTCAAGAGGTTGTTCACCAGTCCTTGCACCTGGATATTCTTCGTCACTTTCATCCCGACACGCATATCCATGACGAAATATCCTTTATTGTTCTCCGCCCAATAATCATGCAAGTCTCCGAATAGCATCGAACGCATATAATCCATAAGGTTAGGCTCCGCTTTCGTACGCTCATCGACCATGAAATAATCGACCGCCAAGGTCTTGCTCTTCCATGACAGATTCGTTCCGATATTAAACCGCTTCCATTCCAGGTCGAATACCCCCTTCACAGAATGTTTCTGGCGATATTTTAAATACTTGCTGTCATTCGATTTCGAACGCATCGCCATTAAGTCGTCATTCGCTTCCTCCTCCGCGTTCCGCGAATCCACATCCATATCGATCGGATTCGTATAAACATACCCCAAAGTATACGCCAGACGAGTATCCCGGTTAAACTCATACACACCCGAGGTAGACAAATCCACCCCATAAATCTCCGCCCGGCCTACGTTCGTGAACTGAGCGCCGATCCCTAAGCCGTCGCCACTAGAGAACGCGTTGAATAACTTGGAAAGCCCATCAATATAATCGAATGTCTTATTATTAAACAAGCCGAAACGGAACTCGATCATATCCTTGTAACGGGTATAGAAGCCAGCCACATCGATAAAGCCCTTCAAATTGCCAAGCCTATAGCCTTGCTTGAAACCCAGCTCGGCGTTATAGCCTTGCTCCGCCTTCAATTCAGCGTTCGGGAAAGCTCCCACACCTCCGATATCCTTCAAGATAAACTTCTCCGTAACGGACGGATAACGGTATCCCTGTCCGAAAGAAGCCCGGATAAAACTATACTCACCCAACTCATAATTCAAACCTCCACGGAAAACCGGTTTTACCGGGACCTTCGCCCCGAAAATCCTCGTCTCCGCTTCCCGGTAGAAATCATCCACCCGGTAATACTCCAGACGAACACCGACCGAGACGTTCAAACGATCGATAAACGTATGATCATATTGCAGGAAAGTAGCCACATTGTCGCTACTATGCTGTCCGCTCACCTTCGAATCCGCATGGATACGCTCATAAGTACCTCCAACCGTAAGTCGCGAATGATCAAACTTCTTGCTGAACTGGTAATCCAGATTATAGGAATAGGTATGATCCATAGCCTCCGGCGTCTTTTTCTCCATTGGCTTCATGGCATCTACCAGCCAAGCCCCCACGTTATTCTTATCGGGTAGCGGAGTACGTCCCATCACCCAAGAGATCAAGTCCATATAATCCGCCGAGGTAGCTGTCGGGAAAAAATGATTTCCCAGCTTACCCAATTCCCCCATCAAGCCGCTAACCTTCCCGTTCATCACCTCCGGCAAATACGGTAAGAAGGTCGGCAATAAGTCGGTTTGCCAGTTCTGCGCCATATTGATAATCTCCGGGACGGAAGAGATATCAAACCCCATATTGTTCGTTATGTCAAAAAGAGACTTATCCGTAGTATGCGTGATGATACGGCTTCCCCGATGGAAGAAACGCCCCTTGAAACGATGGGTCGTCCCTTTTTCCGAATTCGTATAATTCAAGAAGGGATCTATATAAAATGTATTCTCACGGCGGCCCATATTCGCCAGCGGAGATTGAATGTAAGGCTCCTCCGGAGAGCGCCAGATAAAGAAACCGGTATAATCGTTATACAAGTAATTCACGTTTACGCCATAGTTCAACCCTTGTACCCGGGGATCGTGATACGTAAGATTCCCACCGACCCGGACACGGCGGTTGTAATTGTCCTGCCGATACCCGTCGTCCAAGAACGTATTAGCGCCCACTGTCAAATCAAAGTTCTGGATCCTACGGGAATGAGAGAGATCCAAGCCTCCATATAAAGGGGTCCCGTCTTGGCGTGGCTTTCCATACAATCCTCCTTGTACGTTCACCCGCGTTACCGGATCCAATCCGGGGCGTTTCGTTTTCACGTGAATCAAACCATTCAAGGCAGAAGAGCCATATAATACGGAAGAAGCCCCTTTCAGCACCTCTACTTGATCGACGTTCTCCATCGGGATCATATTCCAGTTTATCTCGCCGGAGCCCGGAGTTAGCACCGACATCCCGTCCACCAAAATCAAGCAACGGCTACCCACCCCATAGGTCCATCCCGTACCACCCCGTACGGAAGGTTGCCGGTCCGTTACGTCTACACCGGAGATATTCTTCAGTACATCCGTTAAATCTTTCGGGGACTGGCGAGTGATATCTTTCGCTTTCAGCAATTCCATAGAGACGGTAATATCGCTTAGCTTTTGCTCATAACGCCCGACGCTCACGACCACCTCGTCCATCATGTTTGAGTTTGTTCGCAAGGATACGTCGTGTGTCAAGAACTCTCCCGGATCTATTTTCACGGGAACGCTCAATGTTTCATATCCCAGATAGCTAAAAGTCAATACCGCGTCGCCATCCGTCACTTTCAGCTCATAATAACCGTTTATATCAGACACGGTTCCTCTCGTACCCCCTTTGTCCTTGTAATAAACGTTCACTCCGGCTAAAGCGTCCTTGCTCTCCGCGTCCTTAATATGCCCTTTCACGTCTTGACCGAAAGAGGCATGGGCTATCAGGAGAAGAAATAATATCAATTTGTAAGTATTCTTCATATCCAAATTATATTTCACGCAAATATAAAGGTTTATTCCATATCGATAGACAGGGCATTTAAAAACAGACCAAGATGTCCTGTAAATAGACTATACTCTTTTTATTGCGCTAACGAGAACCGTAGACTAATACCATAGTTTGAGTTCGAAGTCGGGTAAGAAGAAGTTGACACGATCGGCTCATTGATCTGTAAATCATAGAAAGCTCTCAATGTCAAGGCACGACTTAACCCGTAATCCGCGGAGAACTGGATGGTCTTGGCGACATTCCCGCTGGTAGCCTGCGTAAACTGCTCCTCAATCTTACGGATCAACGATTGCATCTTACGGTAAGAGAAATCCAAGCGGATCGTAAGGTCATTACTGAAATCACGTGTCTTTTTCATTTTCAGCACCTTATTAAACTCGGTCAACTTATATCCCACTCCTATCACGAACTCGTTGGAAAGCGCTTCCACCAATTGGTAAGAGGAAATATTCAAGCTTAAGTTACGAGTCTTGCGCAACTCTAATTTACCGGTTATATTATTCAATAAGGTAGCGTCTACGCCAAACAACGGGCTGAATCCCTCCGTGATACTCACGGCCGCTATATCATAAGGAGACGACGGCGTAGGATTACCGGTCTGGATATCGCGGATATATCCCAGACCATCCTGCCCGGCATCTACCCAATCCAAAAAGGAGGAAAACGCCCCCACGCTATAAGAACAACGATATTGATGACTCAACATCATGCTCTTAAAATATTTGCGGATCACCGGGATACGGATTAAGCCATCATACGTAATACGCCAGTTCGGTAGCAAACTCTTAACGGACGGGAAAGCAGACAAACCGACCTTATTCGGATTCTTGCCCGTATAAGCCGCCAAGAAAGCAGGAACCAATACCTCCATAGAGTTTAGGCTCACCCCTCCCCCTACGGCTGGATCATACGTTTTTCCCGCTAAAGCATGCCCCGCCATAAATCCGGAACTCGGATAAACCGTACCGGAATAGGTATCCGTCAGGCGTTGGGCAATTACACTACGGTGAGCGATAAAATTGTCGAACGCTTTCGAGGAATAACCGTTATTAGCGTTTCCGCTACCACCGAAAGCGCTACCCAAGGCGATCGTTGTCATCGTAAAGCTACCTCCCATCTGCTCGGGCATACCGTCTTGCATATAATAGATATCGGTACTACGGGTATCTACCCGGTTCGCGTTCAAATCGATCTTCAAGCCGGCTATAGGCTCTAGGTTCGCACGGATCGTAAGGTTCTTCGTGCTATTGATCATGGCGGGAGTCGTCATATTCTCATTCTTTACCAACCAGCCCCGCTCGTCCGCCTCATCGATAAAGCTCCTTCTTACCGCTCCAAAAGCAAAACCAAGTCCCGGAGCCAAAGTACCTGTACGCCGTTGCCCGAACATATCGCCAACCTCCGGAGCGTAACCGCTCAGCATCATACCGTCTACCAACGAATATTGTATGTTTACCCGGCGTACCATCATCAAGAAACGGCTACTATATTCGGCGGCTTTCGTCAAGGTTCCCTCCAAAGGCTGAGGACCGGGCACAATTGTCAGCTTCAAATGAGCCGTATCTTTATTCAAGATCATGACCTGGGCGTAATTGATCGGCTTATATTTAATTGAATAAACCTTTCCATCCGCTCCACGTGCCCTGATACGGACCTTCTTCGTAAACATTCCATGCTGCACGATCGTTCCACTATCCGGGCTCAATTGGATCTCTTTCTCCAGCTTCACCTCTTTCTTCTTTTTCTCGGGCTGGCGGGCATTCGTCCGAGAAGAGGCCATAAACTTCTGGTTGATCTTCTTCAGATATTTATTCTTATTGTACAATGACTGCAAATTGAAACTACCCTGCCAGTCAAACTGACGCTGGTTCTTTATTATATTCCCCTGTTCCAACTCAACACTGGCGACATTGGCCCCGCGATCCCAGTTGTACGTGGCATTATAAGTCAACGAACTGTTTACCCAATCTAATGCCGGTATGAATTGCAAGGGCATATTCCAAGTGACATTAAACGTTTGGTCATATTTCAACGGAGTACCCATATCACGGATACTTTGCTTCACGGAATCTTTCCAGACCTGATAATCATCCGGATTCAACGTCTTATTAACTTGAACATTTGGCTCCTCGATACGAGCGTTCGTACCAGAGGTAAACGTCATGCTCAGATTATTCGTAAAGTCCCAACGCAAACTAAAAGCACGATCCCACAAGAAATTGTGACTAAAGGAGAGCAATTGGTTGCCTCCACCGGTAGAACTTGTCAAATCCCTTAGCTTAATCTCGTAGTAATTCCGCATCATCGCCGTCTGGAAACTGATATTCGACGGGACATAATTCAATCCGAATTGCTTGATGTATTTCGTATATCCATTATTATTCTTTATCTTCTCGAATGGCCTGAGCGGTTTCACGTAAGGTGTATAATTATAAGCGAAATTACCCCGGTAATCCTTCGTTGTCTCATATTCAGTCTCCGGATTCTTCTTGCTATTCTGGCTATAAGAGTAACCTAAGGAGAAGTTCGCCGGATCATACGGCATCGGATTCTTGCTACGGATATCCACCTTCACGTTATTGAAAGAGACACTCTTAATCGTCGTTTGATCTAAAGAATAATTCTTGATGGAATCTTTCTCGGCTTGGGTCTCTACCGCATCCAAAGCGTCTGAAAGCTTGATATCCTCATTCAACGGATCGTACTCGGGAGTTGTCGTCTCTTTCGAATAAGCATAGTAGAAAGGTACGCTAACCTTAGCCTTCTCCGGGAACAACTTACCTAGCTCAATCGAGGTCGCTACACTATATTGCGAATAATCATCCATACGACGCTCGGCCAGCGATTGGTCCAATGCGCCAAAACCAGCGGTCTCCATTCGTCCACTTACATTGACCGTACCCAAATCAGACAGGGCGACGTTCAAGTTCGCGTTAGCGGCCCAACCGCCTTTCTCGTCAAAATCGGTCATACGAAGTTCGTTTACCCAAACCTCACCGCTCTTGATATCACCCGTATTATTACGTACGCCGATCATGATCACTTTCACCTCCGCTAAGCTTGGGTTACCGATGATACTGATTTTATTACGGGTATTATCCGGATCATTTTTCGAATAAACCTTTTGGTAGCTTATATTTCCCTGTCCTTGACGTTTTAGTTTATTCCGCTCCAACTTCAAGTCGGTTAGAATCTCCAGCCCGAAATTCAACGTATTATTTAGAGGCCATACTTTCTCTTGATCCACGCTATTGTTCGTGTTATAAAGAATCGTACTATGGGGAGTCAGATCCAAAGGTACCTCATACTCGTAATAATTATTCTTATAGTCGGAACCTAAACGAATAAATACAGAGAAATCGCCATTCGACAAAGTCTTGCTCTCATCAATCGGCGCTTCCGCATGGGCGAACATTTGTAATCGTTTATACCGACGAAGGTCATAAGCGGTAGATTTATAAACCGCACGTGCGTCCGCGGGAGATAAATCCGTTATCTTCATAGACAATGCCTGCTCATTCTGTTGAAGCAACTGAGGCTGACTGGAATCGAACATACGGCTGATGCCCGGAGGCAACACGTAGTTGACCGGCTGACGCTGCCCGTTCTCCTCTATATTTACGGAGGATACGACGATCTGTCCATCAGACTTAGACGGTATAAGCGGATTTGACAAATCTTGCGCATAAGTACGCCAATCACCACGAACCAATTCTAAGGCACCGAAACGTAAAACCGTAGACTTGCGGAATCCTGTCATATACATACGCATGAAACGAACGGTCTTGAAATCCCGGATCGCTCCCACCCTCTTCTCATAATCTTTAATAGGAATCTTAAACAAATACCATTTAACTTTCTCCTTATTACCATTCATCAAGGTTACTTCCGGATTACGCTCATCAACAATATTGTTTACGCCAACCTGCAAATCTTTGGGACGGAGAGAGATCTTGTACTCAAAATATTTCTCTGTCTCATTCAAGGTATTATCCCCATTAATATCTTCCACGTCCGGTGTACTCTTTCCGGCTGTAGCATATCTTTGATCGGATTCTTGCGAGTTTCCCTCCGTACCGTTATATCGTTTATAGCGAGATAAGATATCAAATTCCTTCGTATCGTAATCATCCCCACGGAAATAGTGATAATTATCCCCGGCAGGATCATTAAAAGGAGAAAACGGATCATCCATCATCTTAGAGACTGTCTCACCGGATAGTTTCGCCCTCAATTTATTCAAATAATCCGCATACGTAGGGAAAGTTAACTCCTCTTCCGTCGCGAGACCATTCAAACCGACATCTTGCAGTTCTCGATTTTGGGCATCAAACGCATATCCCGTACTTTGCGTACGAGGAACCTTACCCCAAACAGTCGTATCAACTTTCGACATATCACCATCCACGGGCATACCATTCTCAAAGAATTTCCTCTCATCTTTCAAGATATCCTCGGAAATCTCACCCAAGTTAAAGTATAAGTCACCTCCCTCGGAAGTCTCGTCCTCAAGATACGGGTCCAACAGCCAGAATTCGATATATTCATAATTGGCAGATTCCAGATCGCTTGGCTCGATCTTGCGCATTACACCGCCCCAACGTTTTTCAGGATTGCCCAATGTACCATCCGAATTTACATTTTCCGAATCTAAGTTATACGGGCCACGCTCATTCGGGTAAAAAGCGAGGTTCAATACGGGCAAAGTCGTATTATCATTGGTTCCCAACTCTTTATTCGGGAAGATCTCTTTATAACTGACTCCACGGGTGTAGTGATTCGATAAATCATCATTCGTAAGATGTCGAGGACGGGAAGAGGAACTCTTGCGTGTGAAGATACCGTCTACCGTATACCACGCCAACAATGCCCTGTTTTTACCATAAGCGATATCATTCACCTTCTCCGCTTCGGGAAATTTAGGATTCGAATCTTCATAAGGTGTAGTCGCCAAGTTCCAAGCATACGGATTCAAAAGATCCATACCACTTTGTGTAGACTCGAAGTCATCCAAATAAGAGTAACCACCCGTATATTGATTCTCATAATGCCCCGCTATTAAATGAGCGAATTCCGCGTTGAACGAGATCTGGCTAGGTTTGGTCAATGTCAACAAGGGTAACTTATCAAATACGTTTGTCAACCACTGGCTCTCCGTTTTATAAGAGGTGTTTAAGCCCCATAAAGTGTTCTTTATAGACTCATCTCCCAAAGAGGTTTTTACCGTAAGAGGCATTTCCGACATATGCATAACCGTGGCACCGAGCATGAAATCCTTATTGAACTGGTAATTCAAGTCTAACCCGATCATCGTCTTTCGCTGCATATTAAACGTCGATTGGTTCTCCAACGATACGCTAACAGGTGTTCCGCTAGATATGATGCTCTCATTCAAGATTGTCACACGGCCCAAGCTGTAATCTACCGTATAATCCACATTCTCGGTCAGAGTAGCTCCTCCCGCAGTAACACGTACGGATCCCCGGGCCACGTTAGTAGCTCCCAAGTCGAGCTCCGAACCCGACGAGGCTTTATACTCACCGCTTAAAAGGAATTTATTTTTCTCGGCGATCTGGCGGGCAACGGTTAACGTTGAATCATACAACTCTTGGAATACATATTTACTGGCATAAGCACTACCTACCTTTTCTCGCAATTTAGAGCCGAAAGGTTGTACGCAAGGGAATATAATCTTACCGGTCTCCGCCTGTATCGTATAGCCATCAATAAAATCGAAGAAACCATCCGGATTCGGATTGGCATAGGTATCCAAACGATCCAGCCCCAATACCCGAATCAAAATCTGATTTGCGCTATTGCCCTCCGGCAGATAGTTTACATACGTACCGGTAGAGTCGCTTTGATAAGTGATATTCAATTTAAACTTCTCTTTCTGTACCGAATAAGCGCCCAACGAGTATACGTTCTTCATCATCAAGTCCCAGAACATCATATCCGGCGACATCGTGATACCCTTTAGCAACTTCACATAAATACAGTCGCTCGTATTCTCCTTATTATCCGTAGAGAACTCACCGACCTGATAGGTCTTACCATTATAGATAAAACTAAAAGCGACACCCAACACCTCATCTGCCTGCAACTGGGTCCTCAAAGAGATATAGCCCAGTTTCTTATTCAATGTATACTCGGAAGACTCCAGTAAACGGGCACTTTCAATTTTCTCAAAATCCTGTCCTCCCTCCATGGAGCCTTTCAACGCATCATTAACCATACTTATCTTTCGGGCATCCGTAAATTGAGTGGTTAAAGCCGTATATAAATTATTCGCCGAATTATTAGGACGTTTGTCCGTTCCGGAAGGCATAACCAACGCGGTATTACCGATATTACGAGACTCATTTTCTCCCAAATCGGTGAAAGCTACGATATTGCGTGACTGATCATAATTACCTCGTTTATTGGTTACCCAAACCTCTATCTTAGAGATCTCGATACCAGAAGTGACGGTAGGCAAAGATTCCATAAACTTATCGTAGTTATCATAGAAGTAATGGCCCAAGAAGAAGTGACGGTTCTCATCGTATTCATCCACCTTGATCTCAAAAGGCTTCGTCTGTACGCCCCCCTTAGAGCTAACGGTCTTGGATTCGGATTCCTGCTGAGCGAACAAGGCGTTTACCCGCAACTTGCCAAACTGCAAATCCGCTTTCATACCAAATAAAGCCGCACCTCCACTAATCAAGGAGTTGCTGGTATTCATACTTACGTTACCGGCCTCCAACGATTTGATAATCTCATCCTCCTCGCCTGTATACGCCAACTTCAATTTCTTGGAATCGAAATCAAAGGAGGTCTCGGTATTGTAATTCATTCCGAAATTCACCTTACTACCCACCGAGGCTTGTACATTCAACTGCACACTCTCGTCAAAATTGAAGAAAGTACGTTTACGGGAACGCTCCGGAAGAGAAGGATCATTATTCTTATTAGTCTTCAACCCCATAGTGATCTCGGCCGAACCTTGTGTCCTTACACGCACTCCACCAGGGCCGAAGATACGTTCCGCCGCACCGATATTAAACTGCATATCGGTTAAGTTGAACTGTTTATTCGTGGCTTTTTGAAATTCTTCCTCATTCTTTTGGCGGAAATAGGAACGAAGTGATTGTTGCATAGAGTAATCCTGGTATTCCGCCGGAGTTAAGCTCATCGGCGTACCAATCTCCATATCACCTAATTTCGTACGGACAATATACGTATTCGTCTTTAAATCATATTCAATCGAAGTCTTGACATTCTCCGGATCACGCAAATCGGCAGGTGATTGCTTCACGATATCTTGATATTCCTCCGGTGTCGTTTTAGCCACCGGATAGCGGGGAGGAATCGTATCCTCCGGAGCTTCCAGCAACTCCAATTCCGGCAAAGACGATGTATACGCAAGGAAATCAGCATTCAGCGAATACAAGCCGACACCAAACAATAATACAACGATCCATATGAAATATTTCAGTATTCGTTTTCTCATTTCCTCATTTAATTGTCAATCGTTAATCGTCAATTGTCAATTATCAAAGCATTCTAAGCGCTGTTTTAATTACTTGTTCCACGGCTAAAGTAGGCGAACCTTTCAAAATAGCGGATACCGCTTTTTGCGAAGCCGCTTTCTGGAAGCCCAACATAACCAATGCGGCTACAGCCTCCTCGGTTACCGCTCCATTAGAGACTGATGCCCCCGGCAAATTTCCAGCCACACTCTCTATTGATTTCACCTTGTTTTTCAGATCCACCAAGATACGCTGAGCCGTCTTCAGCCCAATCCCTTTCACGGCAGTCAATGCGGCCTCATCCTTCGAACCGATCACTTGCACCAATTCGGCTGGCGGTAGAGAGGAAAGGATCATGCGTGCGGTATTCGGTCCCACTCCAGAAACGGAAGTGAGCAAAAGGAACAACTCCCTTTCGATTTGCTCGGCAAAGCCAAATAGTAAATGAGCATCTTCCCGGATTACCTCATATATATATATTTTTCCGGTAGTCTTGTTCTCAAACGCACTATATGTATTCAAGGATATATTCAGTTCGTAGCCTATGCCACCACACTCCAAAATCATACGTGTAGGCGTAAGTTCCACGATTTCACCCTTTATATATTCTATCATCTATATATCTTTTTTATATTACGTACCTAGTTATAACGCAAAATTAATCAAAAACGTATATTAGGCTACCATTCTTTTCCCGGATAGGGAACCTTAAAGGTTTCGAAACAGCCCCGGTCTTGTAATGTCACATAACATTGACGATGATGAGCCCCCCCGAATGTTAAGTTAGAGGGTTGTTTTCCTATCAATTGAATCTCCTCAACCAAATCTCCTTGAGGATTAAGCAAGGCTATAGTACCCTTATCATAACGACAGATATAGAGATTTCCTTTCTCGTCACATTTCATGCCGTCCATACCGTATCCCTCAAAAGTATGAAATAGACGTTTATTCTTTAAAGTACCATCCGGACATATATCATATACCCATACTTTTAATTGGGCAGATTCATTAACATACAAGCGTTTACCATCCTCACTAACAGCGATGCCATTCGTCGTCCCCATATTCGTTTCCAATAAGGAGACTTTCGCATCCGGGGTAATCAACCAAAGTTGGCCTTTCTGATTCGGCCAATCCGGATCGCTCGCATACATATTTCCATTGGGAGCGAATACGATATCGTTGGGTTGATTCATCTTAGGCTCATGAGCGAATACCTCGATCTTCTTAGATTTCATATCCACTTTTAAGACAGTATGCCCTGTATAATCCGCCACGTACATATCTCCGTCTTTCCCGAAGCGGATGCTATTCCCGGTAGATCCTTCTGGCAGGGTGAGAAAGCAGTCATGGCTACCATCTGGGCGTACAATACCGATCGTCCCTTCTTTCTCATAATTTACGGCGTATAAATTTCCTTCGCTATCTACAGCCGGACCTTCTATTCCGGAAGTAAATGTATGCTCCGGCATCCAATCTGTTGCTTTCAATACATTCTGGGCATTTAAAGAAATCCCACAATACAGAATACCACACAGCAGACTAGCAATAACCCGTATACTTTTCATATTCAACAATTTTACTGTTTCCAAAAACCGGGGATTAATATCGTTAATACCGTGAATATCTCCAGACGCCCTGTTAACATCAAAAAAGACAGGAACCATTTCGATACCGTGGGGACATCCGCGAAATTACTTACCGGCCCAATTGTTCCCAAGCCGGGCCCTACGTTACTTATAGCAGAAACAGCGGCACCAATCGCCTCCGAGAATCCCATCCCATCCAAAGATAAGGCCAAACAGCTCACCACGATTAACGTAATATAAGCGAACACAAAAGCCAACACACGGTGTACGATATCACCAGATACGACATGCCCATTCATTCGTACTGGAATCACCGCATGGGGATGTGTCTGTTTCTTAAATTCATTGGAGAGATTCTTCGTTAAAATAACGAAGCGTCCCATCTTCAAGCCACCGCAAGTAGAACCGGCGCATCCGCAAATAAACATCAAGATCAATGCGATAAACCAGAAAAACGGTCCCCAAGGAATATAATCATCCGTCGCGAATCCACAGGTAGAAACCAAGGTCACCACTTGGAACGCCGCCTTACGAAACGCATTCTCTACATCCGAAGCGAATCCAAGGTACAAGATCCACAACATGACCACGACAATAGCACTTAAAACAAAAAAGAAAAACCAGCGAAACTCCTCATCTTTAATCAATTTCTTCACATTTCCATTAAAACAGAAATAAACCAACGTCATATTGGTCGCTCCGATAAACATGAAAATAGTTATTACATACTCTATATAAGAGGAATTCCAATAAGCGATACTTGCGTTTTTGGTTGAATATCCACCAGTAGATATAGCCGTGAACGCATGATTTACCGCATCATACAAATTCATTGGTCCCGCCCATAAAAGGCCGACTAGAAAAAGTGTCAGAAAAACATACACCCCCCACAGGCGTTTAGCGACTTGCGTAATACGAGGACGAAACCGCTCATGCGTTATACCGGGTGTTTCGGCATCGAACATCTGCGAGGCACCACCTCCGAAAATAGGCATCAAGGCCACGGTGAATACAACCATACCGATACCTCCCTGCCACTGTGTAAGACTCCGCCAGAATAAGATACCTTTAGGCAAGGATTCTATATCCGTTAAAATAGTAGAGCCTGTAGTCGTAAATCCGGACATGGTCTCGAAAAAGGCATCAGTCACATTATCGATATACCCTCCTATATAGAATGGTAACATTCCAAATAAAGAGAATAAAATCCATGTCAATGTCACGATCAACATGCCTTCCCTCCGGCCGGACGAATGTTCATTCGCCTTAAAGCCCATAGAGTAAAACAAGAATCCAGCTCCGAATAATATTCCGCTCGAAATAAGAAGCGGATATACATCACTCCCTCGATAAAGGAAGGCTACGACGGTAGCGGCCAGCATAAAAAAAGTCTCAAGGATGAACATCATCCCTAACATCTTCACGATAAAACGTACGTTCAACATAACTATCAACTAGTTAAAGTAGTCTTCCAGCTTACGCATAGCCGTATCCAAGCAGAATACGACAACATGGTCGTATGCCTGTATCTGAGTATCACCCTTGATCATCATCGGTTCGCCATCACGGATCAACCCTCCGAGAGTCATATCTTTCGGTAGATAGAGGTCCTTGACTTGTTTCTTTGTGATCTTTGAATCCGGACGAGCTACCAACTCCGCCACATCCGCATTCGCAAAGGTCAGACATTTCACATTAGAGACATCCGCATCCAGAAGAAATTGATAGATATGGCTAGCCGCTATCAGTTTCTTATTGATGACCGAGCCGATGTCCATACTTTCCGCCAATTGGATATAATCAATATTCTCAATCTTAGCGATTGTCTTAAACACGCCTAAACGCTTAGCGGCCAGGCATGCCAATATATTCGTGCTGGAGTTTTCCGTCAAGGCTATAAAAGTCTGCGCATCCTTGATACCTTCTTGCATCAACAAATCAGTATCACGACCGTCTCCGTTTATAATCAAGACATTACTAGGCACGACCTCAGCGATTCGATGACTTTTCTCTTTATTAGCCTCTATTACTTTTACCCGGATGTTATTCGGTAAATATTGGCATGCACGGATAGCGATACGGCTTCCTCCCATAATAATAACCTTCCTTACTTCCGGATCTTTCTTTCCGGCCAGTAAGCGCACATCCTCTATATGAGATCGGGTCGTCGTAAAGAACACGATGTCACCAGACTCTATCCGGTCCGTACCCCGGGGGATTATCGTCTCGTTCTTTCGCTTAATAGCAACGATATGATATAGCTTCTGCTCATTTAGCAATTCGGCCAATACCCGGCTCACCAAACGGGAATTATCCCGGACTTTAACACCTATCAGAATTAAAGCTCCACCAAACAGCTCCCAATATTGGCGTGTCCACGGACGGCGTACCGCTGTAACGATCTCTTTAGCCGCCAGCATCTCCGGGTAAATCATCGAGTTGATTCCCAGTTTCTCGAACAGCTCTTTATTCTTAGGTAATAGATATTCGTAATTATTGATTCGGGCCAATGTACGATGCGCTCCCAGATTATGGGCCAACATACAAGCCGTAACATTCGTAGTCTCCTCGGGAGTAACGCTTACGAACAGATCCGCTTTCTTGATCCCCGCCTCCTCCAGATCTCTAAGCGAGGTTGGATTCCCGACCATCGGGAGGATCTCCATGCTAGATTTTGAGAAATTCAGCCGTTCCTCATTCGGATCCATCAAAATGATGTCCTGATTCTCTTGAGATAACATTTTCGCTAAATGTGTACCTACCTCTCCCGCACCGGCTATGACAATTTTCATATTTTATTAATTGACAATATAATCAATTCTCCTTTTTCAACTGTTTCGCGATGCTCTCGGCATCCATACCACATAATTGATACAGTTCCGGTATAGAACCATGCTCGATAAACGTATCCGGCACTCCTATACGCTTTACACAAGGCGTGTAGCCATTGTCTGCCATAAACTCAAGGACAGCGCTACCAAAACCTCCACTTATCACTCCATTCTCTACCGTAATAATACGGTTATATTTCTGTCCGATCTCATGCAACAGCTCCTCATCCAACGGTTTCAAGTAGATCATATCGTAATGGGCGATCGATAGCCCCTCTTCTTTCACCATCTCGATGGCTTTGATCACCTCGTTTCCGATCGATCCGATAGAAAGCACGGCGATATCATCCCCGTCACGTAACTTTTTCCCTTTCCCGATGGGCAATGCGTGCATCTCGTTACGCCAATCCTTCATCTCCCCCTTACCTCGCGGGTAACGAATTACGAACGGACCATCAAAAGCGGCATAGCCTGTATACATCAGATTCCTCAAATCCAACTCATTCAACGGGGAAGCGATTACCAAATTCGGTATCGGACGGAGATAAGCTAAATCAAACACGCCATGATGTGTGGCTCCGTCCTCTCCCACCAATCCCGCACGATCCAGACAGATCACCATATGTAGTTTTTGCAAAGCCACATCATGGATAACCATATCATACGCACGCTGCATAAACGAGGAATACACGTTGCAGAAAGGTATCATTCCCTCCTTAGCTAATCCGGCGGAGAAAGTCACGGAATGCCCTTCCGCGATTCCCACGTCAAACGCACGATCCGGGAAAGCTTTCATCATATAGGTCATAGAACAACCCGAAGGCATAGCCGGAGTTACTCCCACGATACGTTCGTCTTTCTCCGCGAGCTCTACCAATGTATGACCGAATACGTCTTGATATAATTGAGGCTCATCTAATTTACGAACGATGATACGCTGACCGGTTTCCTTATTGAACTTCCCGGGAGCATGCCATTCCGTAGCGGACTCTTCCGCAGGTTTAAAGCCTTTTCCTTTTTTCGTTTTGATGTGCAACAGCTTAGGGCCTTGCATATCTTTTATATCATTCAACACCTTCACCAGATAATTTACATCATGCCCATCCACCGGACCGAAGTAACGGATGCTGAAGCCTTCAAATAAATTATGTTGCTGGGTAAGTAATGCCTTGAGACTATTGTTAAAACGTAAGATGTTTTCCCGGCGATCGTTATTGATTAGCTTGATCTTCTTTAAGCCTCGATACACATCGTATCTCATTTTATTATAGGTCTGACTCGTCGTCACATCCACTAAATACTGGCTAAGACCTCCTACGCTATGATCTATCGCCATATCGTTATCGTTCAGGATGATCAACAGATTATTAGGGTTGGCAGACGCATTGTTCAGCCCCTCGAAAGCGAGTCCTCCGGTCATAGCGCCATCCCCGATCACGGCGATCACATGGCGATCTAGTTCCTTCTTCAAGGCCGAGGCTACCGACATACCCATCGCCGCCGAGATTGAATTTGAGGCGTGTCCGGCGATAAAAGCATCATACTCGCTTTCCGCAGGATTAGGGAATCCGCTGATTCCTTTAAACTTACGGAGCGTATGGAAAATATCTTTCCTTCCTGTAAGTATTTTATGTCCGTAAGCTTGATGCCCGACATCCCAGACAATACGGTCATAGGGGGTATTGAATACATAATGAAGGGCAACTGTCAGCTCTACCGTGCCAAGGCTCGCGCCGAGGTGACCGGGATTCTCAGACAAAACATCAATAATGTATTGACGCAAATCAGCGCATACCTGTTCCAGTTTATCTGGAGACAATTGTCTCAAGTCTTCCGGAAAATGAATGCGATCCAATAGGTGTTCAACTTTGCTTTCAGCCATGTCTGCTAATTTTTCTGGCAAAAATACAGAATAAACGGCATATATAATAGTATTACCTTGTCATTTCTTAGGCAATAGGAGAAATCCATATTGATTTCATGTTACAAATAGTCATGAAATATCACTTTAGAATTAGGCCAACAACGACAACGCAAGAGCGTGGATCTTGCCATTGCTAGCAACGACCTGCTCACCCGAGACCCAGTTCTCTCCGCCCTTGAAATCTGATATTTCTCCTCCGGCCCGCGATAGAATCAAGGCACCTGCGGCTACGTCCCAAGGGCCTAAATAGGCTTCTATACGGGCTTCAAAACGTCCGGAGGCCACATAACACAGTTCAGCGGCGGCAGATCCCATCAAACGGGTACCTCCCGCAAAACCATACAATCGATCAACCAAATGAGCGGCTACCGGCCGATAAGCATCCGAATTATAAGGGAAACCCAAGGCAATAAAGGCTTTATCCAATACTGACACATCCGATACATGTATCTCATTCCCGTCCAAGTAAGCCTTACCGCCTTTCACCGCATAGAAACATTCGTCCCTACACACCTCATAGACTACTCCTAGCAATAATTCCTCCCGGTTCCTTAAAGCGATACTCACGCAATAAGGCGCGACATCATGAATATAGTTTGAAGTACCGTCCAAAGGATCGATCACCCAACAATACTCCTCATCGGTCAAGCTCCCTGAGCCTTCCTCCGCGATAAAACCGGCCTCGGGCAGCAAGGTAGACAAAGCCTCTATGATCTGTCGCTCTGATTCTTTATCCACATAGGATACATAGTTATGGGCACTTTTTTCCTCCACTAAGCTCCGGTCGAACTTTCGGCGTTCTTCTTTTAAGAATGTCGCGGAAGCACGAGCTATTTCTCGAACCTCCTTACATAAATAGGCTAAGTCTAATTCCATACCGTTCTTTTTGTTTTTGGCAAATGTAATGATTTCCATTGATAGCAATCTCCTTTTAACGACAAATGAGACTATATGGAAACGTAAAAATAATACCTGTCACGAATTTGCCCGAAGACTCTGCCTTTAAGAAATATTACATTATCTTTGCACCCGGATAATTAAAAATGATGTATTTGACTGAGTATCAAAATCTAATAAAGGAGTAGTAATTCTTTGGTAACGATTTAGCGAAAGTACAACTTCTCTGATATTCTGTGCTTTGCTATGCCAAACAACTCTAATGCAAAAATAGCTGTTTTTTTGAGAACTACAAAAATATCGTTTGAAAATAAAAGGAGATATTTGAATGGTACTATTCTGTATCTCCTTCCTCTTCTTTTATAAGACCTTCATTTTTTCTGCGAAACAAGCCATATCACGTTATTATATAATTACTTGTCTCGCTTATCGAAAGCTCCGCTATTAGTTTACACCACCATTCTCGTAATGTATCAACACAATCTTTTCCTTTTTGTCTATAGCCGTTGCTTTCTTTGCGAGCCATTCCCTGAATAGATGGGTAAACACATTCTCCCATTGGAAAGCGAGGGCTATTACTACATCGATTCCATAAATTGGCATGGTACATTTGGGGTGACCTTCTACCGGAATGCTTTTGTCTATGGCGTATTCATCAAACATACCCTGTTTTATTAATTTACGGATAGCTCTGGATACTTGTGCCCCACATACATTGAATAAATCTGCGATTTCATCGACTGTCATCCATATATTACTTCCGGTCACTGTTATACACCCTGTCTCACGTGTGATTATATTACGTTCCATATTTTAATTGAATATTTATATTACCTTGATTCTATTCTGTCTTGCCTAAAAACACACCGACAACGGATAGCGCACCTAATTTCATCATTTCCCCACTCATCTGACGCAAGCTACCCCCTGTTGTAATAATGTCGTCACAGAGGATAACATGTTTACCCCTGATGTATCTCTTGTTAAATGACAAGTTCGCCAGAATATTCTTATCCGTTTGTCCTTTCATTTCTTCCCTGTCATATTGAATCCATGTGGTTCGGAATCCATCGTTTATTCCCAATTTTTCCGCCAAAATACGGCAGAATGTGGCGTATCTTATAATATTTCTTTCTCTCGTCGATGCAGGAATCGGAACAATCACGGCATTGTCAAGTATGCAAGTCAATTCAGGCGTACCCTTTATGCACAAAGAAAATATCTTT
>JAQVCX010000026.1 GCA_028689545.1 Parabacteroides sp. | reverse complement strand
CCTCGTAGGTTATTTTTTGCATGTCGGCCAGTTCCTTCAACTCGTCTTCCAGATAAGTATGTATCTCTTTCTCGGTGATGCCGCATATCTCGACGTAGCGTTCGTCCATCGATATGTCCATGAGGTTGTTGAGGTCGCTGAACACGCTTACCTTGCCGAACTTGGTCACACCGGTGAGCAAGGCAAGGCGGATATATCCATCCATGGTCTTCAATACGCCGTAGAACGCTTTCAGTATCGCACGGTATGCCTCTTGTAGTTCAGCGTTCCCTATCGCTTGTAGCAAGGGCTTGTCATATTCATCCACCAGAATCACGACTCGTTGTCCTGCCTTTTCACAAGCTCGGCGTATCACGCCGGTGAAGCGGTCGGATGGCGTGATCTCTCTCTCGTCTTTACCCCATCGGTCTTCCCAAAGGTTCAGATAACGTCGTAATATACTCTCTAGCGCATTGGCATCTGAATATTTCTCGGCATTCAAATCCAGATGCAGGATAGGATACTCCGTCCATTCTTTCTCTAATTTCTCGATAGCCAATCCCTCGAACAGTTCTTTTTTTCCTTGGAAATAAGCCTCCAAGGTAGAGAGCAGCAGGCTCTTTCCGAAACGGCGTGGGCGGCTGAGGAAATAATAACTTCCGGTTGTCGCCAATTGATAGACCAAGGCGGTCTTGTCTATATAGAGATAACCGTCCTTGCGGATCTTCTCGAAGTTCTGTATGCCGATGGGATAAATTGTCTGGTTCATAGCGCGATATATTTAACGTGACTTACAGACAAAGATATGGATTATTCCCTAAAGGGCAAAGGCGCGACCCTTCAAAAAAACAGAGGGCTTCATTATGTCTTGCCGACAGACGAAGCCCTCTATTCTTTTTAGATATAATATTGTTCCCATCCTTTGCGAGGCGGCAGGCCGCATAGCATCTTATTCGCCTCCGGATCGTTCGTGATCTGTTTCGTGTCGCGATCGAAGACGAGCTTGCGGTTCAAGCGCTGGCTTAATACGCCGAGGCAGAATACCTGGCTTAATGGGCCGGCGATAGCGAACGGCGAGTGGGTCTTCTCTTTCCCCATACAGCTTAGCAGGAAGTTGGCGTAATGGTTGGAGGGGCTTTTCGGTACTTCCGGCAGGCGGGATGCCATCTCTTTCGCTTTCTCATCTGGGATGATAGACAAGGTGCTTCCGTGGGAACCTCCCTTGAAAGTCAGCTCTTTCGAGTAGATTTCCTTACCCGGGTTCAACTTCGCCGGTTGGATCTTGCCGCCGGCTACGGTCGGGATGTTCGGATCAAGCTCGGATACGCCATAGCCTTCCGGTACGGCGGGGATATTGTCCAGTCCATCGTACCAAGTGATATCCACGGGCGGCATATTTCCTCTTTCAGGGAATTTGAACAGAAGGGTGGATGACTTTGGGAAGAAGAACGGGTTATGATCTTTCAAATACAGCGGATTAATTTCCGTAGGCAAACCTAGATCCAGGAATTCATGCGCCGTATCCAGAATGTGCGCTCCCCAGTCTCCAAGGACACCCATTCCGAATTCGTACCAGCAACGCCATTGCCCCAGATGGTAGTCATGATTATAGTCGTGATATTGGGCTACGCCGATCCAGGTGTCCCAATCCATCGTCTCGGGAACCGGTTCTCCCATAGGCATATGCCTGATATTCGGATTCCATCCGTGCCAGCGGCGCGGGTTGTTCATATGGGCGGTGATAGCGGTAACATCCTTGATAATACCGGCTTCTTTCCATGCCTTGAACTGGAAATAGTTCGCGTCGGAATGTCCTTGGTTACCCATTTGGGTGACAACGCCGTATTTCTTCGCTCCACGCATCATGATCTCTATTTCTTGGAACGTGCGGGCCATCGGTTTCTCTACATATACATGTTTGCCGTGCGCCATCGCCTCGATCGTGATCGGGAAGTGGGAATGATCCGGTACGCCTACGGTTACGGCATTGATCTTGTCCGCCATACGGTCGAACATCGTGCGGAAGTCTTGAAAACGGGCCGCTTTCGGGAACATGTTGATGATCTCTTGCGTGTGAGGGGCCCCCATATCCACGTCGCAGAGTGCTACTACGTTACACAGGCCTGTGTTATACAATTCCTTGGCGATCTCGCCTCCTCGTTGCCCGATGCCGATGAACGCTATATTTACCCGGTCATTAGCGCTGATTAGCGGGGAAGTAGGTAGGACACGTCCGTGGGCGGGTGTCCAGAACGACGGGATAGCCGATACTGCCGATAAGGCTAGCGCTTGTTTTAGGAACGAGCGGCGTGAGATTTCTTCTGATTTCATGGTATTATCTTGTTTAAATTATACTGTTTGCGCAAACACTAACGATTTACGTCGTAAATATACAACTTTCCAAAAGAACTCATCACCTTGTGCGCTTAAATTTAGCGATAGCTAAGATTCTTCTCTATTTTTTGAAAGGCGGTTGCCTATTTTATTCACCATGATCGGGTCGGTGATGTGGTTGATCTTTATAATTATGTAGCAAAAATGTGTCGGTTTTTGTTTCTCTATCGGGATGAAGCTTGTATCTTTGCTACACATAACATTTATATGGGCAATTGGAGTGAACAACAAGAAGCGAGGAAAGAAACAAAAGAGAAAGATAAAGTAAGACGTGAAAAACTTGCTGGATTCTTCTTCAACTTGGCACAACTCACATTTGCGGCATTGGTTCTTGGTGGTATAACTCCGATATATGCCAATGTGGAAATGGGTGTGAATTGGTACGTTTTAATAGCTGGAAGCATTTGGACTATAATGCTTGCAAAAGTAGGAAATACAATTTTAAGATAAATAGATATGGAAATGTTAGGTGCTATCTTTACTGTTGGAATAATAGCAACAGGTGCATTTATGATCTGGCTAAGAACAAAGTCAGGCAAGAAGTGGCTTGCAAATTTGTGATACTAGAAATTTAAAAGGGTTACCCCACTCTAACAATTAGTTGATATGGGGTAGCTTTTTATGTTTGATATATTACAGAGATATGACAAAGCGTGGACGATAGTCTTTAATGCGATAACAGATCGTGTGTTGAATAGTGGCAAATTACTTCATTGAATAGAAGGTATCTACGGAAAAAATCATTTACTTTGCAACCTTAATGATGGATCAATAGCAAATTAGTATATTATGGCACAAGAAGATGTATTTAAGAAATTGGTTTCGCACTGTAAGGAGTATGGTTTCGTATTTCCCTCCTCGGAGATTTATGATGGTTTGGGAGCGGTGTACGATTATGGCCAGTACGGTGTTGAGTTAAAGAACAATATAAAGAAATATTGGTGGGATAGCATGACTTTGCTGCATGAGAATGTGGTGGGGATCGACTCCGCTATTTTTATGCACCCTACTATCTGGAAAGCTTCCGGCCATGTTGACGCTTTTAATGATCCGTTGATCGATAACAAGGATTCCAAGAAACGTTACCGTGCGGATGTCTAGATCGAGGATCATTTGGGCAAGATCGAGGAGAAGATGAACAAGGAGGTGGCGAAGGCCGCTAAGAAATTCGGGGAGTCTTTCGATGAGGCTAAGTTCAGGGAGACGAATCCTCGTGTATTGGAGAATCAAGCGAAGTGGAACGAGATCCATGAGCGTTACAGCAAGGCGATGAACGAGTCTAACTTCGAGGATCTTCGCCAATTGATCTTGGATTGCGAGATCGTTTGCCCGATTTCCGGAACTCGTAACTGGACGGAGGTGCGCCAGTTCAACTTGATGTTCTCTACGGATATGGGTTCTACCGCTGATGGTGCGACCAAGATTTATCTTCGTCCGGAGACGGCGCAAGGTATTTTCGTGAACTTCCTGAACGTGCAGAAGACAGGCCGTATGAAGATCCCGTTTGGTATCGCCCAGATCGGTAAGGCGTTTCGTAATGAGATCGTGGCTCGCCAGTTTATCTTCCGTATGCGCGAGTTCGAGCAAATGGAGATGCAGTTCTTCGTTCGTCCGGGCGAGGAGATCGAGTGGTTCAAGAAATGGAAGGCTACCCGCTTGAAATGGCATCAAGCCTTGGGATTGGGCAATGAGAAATATCGTTACCATGATCATGAGAAATTGGCTCACTACGCGAATGCCGCCACGGATATAGAGTACGCGATGCCGTTCGGGTTCAAGGAGGTGGAAGGTATCCATAGCCGTACGAACTTCGACTTGAGCCAGCATGAGAAGTTCTCCGGCAAGAAGATCCAATATTTCGATCCGGAACTGAATCAGAGCTATACGCCGTATGTAATCGAGACCTCTATCGGTTTGGATCGTGTGTTCTTGAGCATCATGGCAGGCTCTTATTGCGAGGAGACGTTGGCGAATGGCGAGAGCCGTGTGGTATTGAAATTGCCCGCAGCCTTGGCTCCGATCAAATTGGCCGTATTGCCATTGGTGAAGAAGGATGGCCTGCCCGAGAAAGCGGAGGAGATCATAAATATGTTGCGTTTCGACTTCCGTTGCCAATACGACGAGAAGGATTCTATCGGTAAGCGTTATCGTCGTCAGGATGCGATCGGTACCCCGTATTGTATTACGGTAGACCATGACACCTTGAATGATAATTGCGTAACGATCCGTTTCCGTGACACGATGGAGCAAGAGCGCGTAAGCATCGATAAGCTTCACGATATTATCACGGAGAAGGTGAGCATGAAGAATTTATTGAAAAAGGTAATAGAGTAAACGAATGAAGAAATACTGGCATATCGCGTTGATGTTGTTTTGCGTGCTCATGATCACCTCTTGCGGGAAGAATGATGAGACACTAGAGGTGGATGAGGTCTGGAAAGCCCAAAATGAGAAGGCTTTTCAAGCCCAGATGCTGGTTCCCGGCTTTGAGCAATTGAAATCTCAGAGTAATGCCGGATTTATCCTTTACAAGGTGTTGAAGACCGGGGAGAGTAAGGAGCCGATCTATTATACGAGTAAGGTGGAATGTTATTATAAAGGAACGTTGATTGATGGAACGGTTTTCGATGATCGTTCCTTTGAGGCCGGTGCGCCTGCGGAGTTTTCTGTTAATGCAAATTTGGTAGATGGTTTTACTACCGCTTTACAGAATATGCATCCCGGAGATCGTTGGGAAATATGGATTCCTCAACAGATGGGATACGGTTCGGCAGGCAGGAGTGCTTCGGGAAGTGTCACAATAATGCCTTATTCAAATTTGATCTTTGATCTGGAAGTTACAAGGATTATCGAAGAGTAGATTCTTTCTTTAAGAATAATAGCGGCTGCCTCTTTTTAGGGGTGGCCGTTTTTTTATAGTATTATCCATTGGCGGATGCAGTATATCTTCTTCAAAAGTCTTAACACAAACCCCTATAAACAATTAAAGCTTGTCTCACGACAAGCCCTAACCAAACTTTGTTAACCTTAAATCTAATACTATTATGAAAAAACCACGATGCAAAGATACACCTGTGAGGACCTTTTGTCAATAGTTTTGCGGCTAATATATGTTAAGCAACATACGCTTTATTCCTAAAAGGTGTTACGTAACATAAAACTCTATATATTACAATCAAAATCTTCTAATTTTAACGGCAATTTGATGGTTTTAGTGGAGCACGTAGCGTGCTGCGTCTGATTCCCACGCCTTTGGATACGGACTTATCATTCGTATATTTGATACCGCTGCTTGATAAAAAAACGGTTTTGATGTGATTTATTGATAATTAAGGAATATCTTTGTCCTCCACAATAGGCAATAGACGAATCTAGAGAATGATACAGAATTTTGCGAGTTTAAAAGCTAAAACACTTTACATTGGATTGATTTTATGCTTGATAGCCGGTATGCCGACTTCGCCGGTTTATGGGAGTTTTTCCTATCCGATTAAGAAAGAATCGAATGTGTTGGTGATAAATTCATATGTGGACGGCGAACGCTGGTCTGGTAATTTATTAAACATGATCTCGAAGTTCGCTACCCCGGAAGAGTACACCCTCCGGATAGACCATATGAGGGTGATGTTGGTCGATACGCCAGAGAAGTTGGAGGAGAAACAGAAGACCTTCTTCGAGACTTACAAGGAGAAACCGGATGGAATTATTTACTTAGGCGTAAATGGCTGGGCTTTTATGCGGGATACGATCCGGAAGAAATGGGGGGATCTCCCTACGCTGATCTGTTCGGAGACTGGTGAGATGGCCGAGAATGAATGCTATTTTAAGCAACAGCATGTCGCCGACAAGGTGATCCCTTTACAAGAGGCGGTTAAGGGGTACAACGCTACGGGCTTGATTATCCCTTATTATGTTAAGGGTTCGATCGACTTGGTGAAGGAATTAATCCCGGGTTTGAAGCGTCTGATTTTTATATCCGACAGACGTTATGTCTCCACATGGCTTCGGGATCAGATGGAAAAACAGATGAAAACTTCTTTTCCGGGGGGGAAAGTGGATTTTTATACGGAGGGCTCTTGCTCCATGGATAGCTTGATGGGGGTTTTGTCGGAGAAAGATCCGCTTCGCGTTACGGCCGTGATGTATTATTCGTGGATTACAGAGAAGGCTTTCTTGAATCACTCATTATTATATAGCACCTTGTATCAAGGCATAAATGGTATTTCTAGGCATCCTGTCTTTTCTTTATACGACATGGGGGTGGAAGAAGGATATACGGTTGGTGGATATTATAATAGCGTTAAAACGATTGAGACGGCTCTAATACCTTTGCTGCAACAAGTTTATGAAGGAGGAGATATGAGCAAGATCCCGGTATCGACGGTGAATGATCCTCATAAATACTTGAATTATATTTCGTTGACTAGCGCGGTATTGAATGGGGGTAATATCCCGAACGACGCGGTTCTCTTGAACGCGCCTCCCACTTTCTTGGAAAAATATGGGATGCTGCTGTTGGCTCTCCTTGTCTTCTTTATGGTAGTGGTGTTCTTGTCGTGGCATTATGTGTACCGTTCCAAGCAGAAGATGAAGGAGGTAGAGTTGAGGCTATTGTCCCGTTACCGTGATCTGTTTAATAATATGCCGTTGCCTTATATACGGCAGCGGCTGGTTCGGGAAGGCACGCGGGCTGATGTGCAGGTTCTGGATGTCAATCATGCTTTCGAGGAGAAGCTCTTTTCTAAAGAATGTGTGATCAATAAGAGTGGAAAAGAGATCGCAAGCCTGATAGGTGACAGTTATCCATTTCTTCTATCGGCTGTGCCTCGTGTTCTGGAGAGTGGGAAGTCCTTTACTTGTGAGTTCTATTTTGAGCTGACAGGGCTTTACTATACGATCATCATCATGCCTACCTCGGAAGAGAATGTAGTAGATGCCTTTTTTATTGATATTACGGATATCCATAATTTCCAGATGCATCTAAAAGCGATGAATCATAAGCTGGCCATGGCGCTAGAGGCGGCCGATCTTTTGCCGTGGCGATATAATCTGGCTGAGGGGAAGATTATCTATGAATCGAAAGTGCATCCGGAAGATGATATAGAGACGGCCGAGGTGCATACCCACGAGGTCTCGTTGGAGGAATATTTCAGCAAGATACATCCGGCTTTCAGGGCTTGCGTGGAAAAGGCTTTCAAGGATTTGTGCGATGGGAAAATAAAGAAAGTACGAAAAGAATACTGTCTGGCTCAATTGATTCCGGGAGAAGATCGGCATGAGTGGGAGGAGATACAGGTAATGGCTGAATATGATGCTTCCGGTAAACCGAAAGCGCTGATCGGGTCTACGATATCTATCACCGAACGTAAGCAATTGGAGCATGACCTTCGGATGGCCAGGGATAAGGCGGAGGAGTCGAATAAATTGAAATCGGCGTTTTTAGCGAATATGAGTCATGAGATACGTACGCCGTTAAACGCGATCGTAGGTTTCTCCAATATCCTCGCTTCGACGGAAGACCTGGAGGATAAGAAAGAATTCGCCGATATTATCGAGAATAATAATTCCCTATTGTTGCAGTTGATAAACGATATCTTGGATTTATCGAAGATCGAGGCGGGTACCTTGGAATTTACGTATGACTATGTGGACATCAACTCTGTATTGAGGGATTTGGAGCAATCGGTTAATCTGAAGAATAAAAATCCGGATGTACGGATCTCATTTAAGGATTATCTGGAGCCTTGCGTGATTTATACGGATCGGAATCGGCTATCTCAATTGGTAATTAATCTGTTGAACAACGCCATGAAATTCACGGAGACAGGATCGATCTTGTTTGGCTATAAGCTGAGGGATGATAATACGTTACGATTCTATGTGGAGGATACGGGCTGTGGAATCCCGGAAAATAAACGGAAAGATGTTTTCGGGCGTTTTGTTAAACTGAACCCTTTCGCTCAAGGGACAGGATTAGGTTTAAGTATCTGCGAGATGATCGTTAACCAGATGAAAGGAACGATCGGGGTTGATTCCGTGGAAGGAAAAGGATCTACGTTCTGGTTTACGCTACCTTTCCAGCCAAAGGAGGATGTATTGCCCGAGGAGGAGCCGAAGCCTGTTGCGTTGGACAAGATCGCCCGTAGTGAGCTTACGATCTTGGTGGCTGAGGATAATTCCAGTAATTACCGCCTGTTTGAGTCTATCTTGAAATCCGAATATAAATTGCTTCATGCGTGGAATGGAAAGGAGGCCGTGGAGCTATTCTTGCGATATAAACCGCAGTTGATCTTGATGGATATAAAGATGCCGGTTATGGATGGCTACGAGGCTACCGCGGAGATCCGTAAGGTCTCTTCCACCGTGCCTATTATCGCGGTGACGGCTTATGCTTTCGCCCAAGATGAGCAACGGATTATTAATAGTGGATTCGATGCCTATACGGCGAAACCGATTAATGGGAAAATATTGAAAGACAAGGTATCAACGTTGTTGACACACCGGGTTATTCTGATGTAACCAAGGGCTTTGCGGGAAGCAGACCCTATAAAACAATTAAAGCCTGTCTCACGACAAGCCCTAATCAAACTTTGTTAACCTTAAATCTAATACTATTATGAAAAAACCACGATGCAAATATACGGAGTTTTCAATACCTGTCAAGAGATTTAATGCTAAATTATGTTTTAGGACATATAACAAAAATAAAAAGGCACCATCCATAAGAGGATGATGCCTTTTTCCATGATATATACTAACCAAATATTAGTCTTGTAGCTTAGCGCAGATAAACTCGCGGTTCAAACGGGCGATGTTGCTGACGGAAATGTTCTTCGGGCATTCCATCTCGCAAGCACGTGTGTTCGTACAGTTACCGAAGCCAAGTTCATCCATTTTAGCGACCATTGCTTTCGCACGGCGAGCCGCCTCTACCTTACCTTGAGGTAATAGAGCCAATTGGCTAACCTTGGCGGAAACGAACAACATAGCGGAACCGTTCTTGCAAGCGGCGGCACAAGCGCCACAACCGATGCAAGCGGCGGCATCCATAGCCATCTCTGCGTCTGGCTTAGGAATAGGAATCGCGTTAGCGTCGGGTACACCACCTGTATTAATGGAGGTGAAACCACCGGCCTGGATGATTTTATCGTAAGCGTAACGGTCTACCATCAAGTCGCGGATTACCGGGAAACCGGCAGAACGCCACGGTTCGATCGTGATCGTCTCGCCATCGTTGAAACGGCGCATATATAACTGGCAAGTAGTAGCTCCCGTAGCCGGTCCGTGCGGATGCCCGTTTACATACAATGAACACATGCCGCAGATACCTTCCCGGCAGTCATGGTCAAAAACAACAGGTTCTTTACCTTCGCTAACTAGCTGCTCGTTCAGGATATCCAACATTTCCAAGAAAGAAGTGCCTTGGTTGATGTTTTTAAGCTGGTAAGTTTCGAACTGTCCTTTTACATTCGGACCTTTCTGACGCCAAACTTTAAGTGTGATATTTATATCTTTATCCATGATTCTAATTTTTGTAATTGATTACTTCTTATAGTTACGTGTCTGAGGTACTACGAACTCATAGTTCAAATCTTCCTTCAGCAGGGCGGGATCCTTCTCCTCGCCTTGATATTCCCAGCAAGATACATACATGAACTTGTCGTCGTGGCGTAATGCCTCGCCTTCCTCAGTTTGGTGTTCATTACGGAAGTGACCACCGCAAGACTCGGCGCGATCCAAAGCGTCGTGTGCCATCAAGGTACCGATCTCGATAAAGTCTGCTAAGCGTAAGGCTTTCTCTAACTCAACGTTCAAGTCTTCCGCGTTACCCGGGATGAATACGTTGCTCCAGAATTCCTTCTTCAAGTCTTTCAACATCTGGATAGCCTCTTTCAAGCCCTCAGCGTTGCGAGCCATACCGATGTGCTCCCACATGATGTGTCCCAAACGTTTGTGGATAGAATCAACAGAAGCCTTACCCTTGATGCCCATTAATTTATTGATACGGGCTTGAATATTCTTCTCGGCCTCGTTGAACTCAGGCAGGTCGGTGCTGAAACGTGGAACCTGGATTTGGTCGGACAAGTAGTTCTGGATCGTATAAGGTAATACGAAGTAACCATCGGCCAATCCTTGCATCAAGGCGGATGCGCCCAAACGGTTCGCGCCGTGATCGGAGAAGTTTGCCTCGCCGATAGCGAACAGACCCGGGATAGAAGTCATCAATTCATAATCAACCCACAGACCACCCATTGAATAGTGCAATGCCGGGTAGATCATCATCGGAGTCTCGTATGGATCGTCGTTGGTGATCTCTTCGTACATATCGAAGAGGTTGCCATATTTCTGCTTAACCACCTCTTTACCCAAACGGTTGATAGCGTCGGAGAAGTCCAAGAATACGGCCAAGCCTGTGTTGTTTACACCGAAGCCAGCGTCGCAACGCTCCTTGGCGGCACGTGAAGCCACGTCACGAGGAACCAAGTTACCGAATGCCGGGTAACGACGCTCCAAATAATAATCGCGATCTGCCTCAGGGATATCTTTACCTTTCTTCGTTCCAGCCTGTAGAGCCTTAGCGTCTTCCAGCTTTTTCGGAACCCAGATACGGCCGTCATTACGCAAAGACTCGGACATCAACGTCAGTTTGGACTGATAGTCGCCGTGTACCGGAACGCAAGTCGGGTGGATCTGAACCATACAAGGATTAGCGAAGTAAGCGCCTTTCTTGTAGCATTGCCATGCCGCAGATCCATTGGATGCCATAGCATTGGTAGACAAGAAGAAGGTATTTACGTAACCTCCTGTAGCCACTACTACGGCGTGAGCGGAGTAACGCTCTACTTTACCTGTTATCAAGTTGCGGGCGATGATACCACGAGCACGACCGTCTACCTTAACGACATCCAGCATCTCATGGCGAGTGTACATCTTAACCTTGCCCAAACCGATCTGACGGCTCAACGCGGAATAAGCGCCCAACAAAAGCTGCTGACCCGTCTGGCCACGGGCGTAGAACGTACGTGATACCTGTGCGCCACCAAATGAACGGTTATCCAACAAGCCACCATACTCACGAGCGAAAGGAACGCCTTGAGCCACGCACTGGTCGATGATCGCGTTAGATACCTCAGCCAAACGATAAACGTTTGCCTCGCGAGCACGGTAGTCACCACCCTTGATCGTGTCGTAGAACAAACGGTAAACGGAGTCACCGTCATTCTGGTAGTTCTTAGCGGCGTTGATACCCCCTTGAGCGGCGATAGAGTGCGCACGGCGGGGAGAATCCTGGATACAGAAGTTCAATACGTTGAATCCCATCTCTGCCAAAGACGCGGCAGCGGAAGCGCCAGCCAAACCTGTACCAACAACGATAACATCCAAACGACGCTTGTTAGCGGGGTTCACCAATTTCTGGTGATCTTTATAATTAGTCCACTTCTCAGCCAACGGGCCTTGAGGTATTTTAGAATTTATTTCAGACATAATGATTTAATTTCAAAAGTTCTTAATTATAAAACCTGTAGCTTGCTATTAAGCACCTACTCCGTTTAGGAAGAAGATGATAGTGATGATCGCGAAAAGTCCGCAGACAACCGTAGCTACGATCTTAGAGATACATTCCCAGCGGTTCAACCAGATCGTGTTATTCCAACCGATTGTCTGGATAGCGCTCCAGAATCCGTGAGTCAAGTGGAACCACAAAGCCGCGTACCAGATCAAGTAAAGAACCGTGATTACGGCATTTCCTTGGAAATAGTAGTTGATAAACGCCGCTCCGTCTTGTGGAGATACCATCGCTGTTCCCAATGCCACCTCATGATAGCCGATCAGCTCGGCGAACATCATCTTATACCAGAATTGGCTGAAGTGCAACAGCATGAACAGGATAACGATCAAACCCAAAACAAACATGTTCTGAGATGCCCATTCCACGCCTTTCGGACGAGCGTTGATAGCGTAACGGTCGTTACCACGTGCCTTACGATTTTGCATGGTAAGGATGATAGCGTACACGAAGTGGATCACAACGCCTGCGGCCAATACAAGAGTAGCTGCCACCGCGTACCAATTAGAGCCCAACAGCGAACAAACCATGTTATAAGCCTCTCCGGAGAAAACGGCCGCCACGTTCATCGACAGGTGGAACAATAAAAACAGAACAAGAAAGAGACCTGATATACTCATTATCAGCTTCTTTCCAATAGAAGAATTAAGTAACCACATAAGATAATAATTTAAGTTATTTAATTGTATTTAGAAATTTCTACTTAAACTATGTAATTGTCATGCAAAGGTATGCTAAATCCCTATATTCCGCAAACGATTAAAGAAATATTTCGGCATTAATGGGCGAGGCCAGGGCATGTGTCCCGACACATGGAATAATGCGGAGGGAAAAGGCTTTCCTTCTGAATAATTTATATACATTTGCCTATATGCGTAAAGACTTGAATAGGCCACGGCATTTTTCCATAGGGATCAAGGTTACGATCTTGTTGTTTACGATCGCGATCTTGGCTCTTGTGCTTTTTTCGTATAGGAGCGACAAGCATGGCAACCTGTTCTGGCAGGTGGAGAAATTGATGTCACGGCATCCGGACAGCGCTTTGGTGTTATTAGGGAAAGTGACGGATATCAATAGATTATCACTTCGTGAGAAAGCTCGTTATTGTTTGTTGTTGACCGAATCAAGGGATGAGGCGGGATTGAGGCATACTTCGGATTCCATAATCTCTATCGCTACGGATTATTATAGGACGACACGAGGTTGTTACTGGCCTCCTAAGGCGTGGTTTTACCGGGGAAAGGTTTACGAGGACATGGATCAGCCGTCCTGGGCTTTGGAATGCTATTTGCGTGCGTTGGAATATGAGGGAGAGAATTGGGATTATGAATTCTGGGGAAGGTTATATAACCAGATGGGGATGCTGTACGCCGAGCAGGAATTATATGGCAAGGCTATGTCTTTTTTGAGAAAAGCGAGTGCTCAATATCAGTTATTGAACGATACGGCCGGACAAGACCGGATACTGACCGAGGTCAAGAAATACGAGATGTTACGGGATTCTGTCGGATCACTATCAGCGAGAGAATCGATTTATCAGATCACTTCCCGGTATGATGCAAGGCCGATCCGTGAGGACTTGTCCAAGAAAGAGTTGATGCTATCGCAAAGGGGACAGGAGCGTTATCTATACGCATTTATTATCGGCATAATTCTATTTATCAGCTTTCTCTTTTACCGGCGATGGAGAAATACGCAGGAAAATGCTCTTCGGAGGGAAGAGGCCTTGCGGTATTCGATTGCTTGTCAGCAACAACGCATGCGGGAGGAAAAAGAAGAGAAGGATCAAGAGTTGATGTTGGTTTCCTTGCAATTGGAGAAACAACGATTGGAGATATGTAACGAGTCTATTCATAATGAGGAAAGTAAGCATCTGCTATCTGTCGCAATCTTGCGGAAATCGGAGGTGTATGAGAAGTTTCACGATCGGGATGCCGGCAAGGTTGTCTCCGAGGATTGGGAGCTTTTGGAGGTGTTGTTGAATAAGGCTTATGATGACTTTACCTTACGGCTGAAAAAACTATATCCTGTTATCTCCGATACGGAGTTGAAGGCCTGTATGCTTACGAAGATCGGGGTTCCTGCCAATCAGATCACACGGGTATTGAAATATCAGGAGATTTGTGAGATATACGGGATACTTTTGGAGGCAAAAAAGTATTGTTATGAAAAGTGTAAAGTTAGCTTCTATCCTATTTTATTTGAATGGTGTTATTGCTGTTGCCGGTTTTTTGTCATGCGCTTCTTCGCCAGCGGAATCATCCTCCCTTTTAACCGCGGATATAAGAGGGGTGATAGATAAACCGGGTCTATTGGAGTTGGGGGATGAGATTGAAGGCGTTACTTATGTCCCGTTGGAAATGACCGCGGATGATGCCTCGTTGATCGACGGAGTGTATGATTATGCCGTAACAGATCGATACATTTATGTGCTTCCTGTAAAAGAGCCCCGAATCGTCCTGTTCGATCGGCAAGGGCGTTTTATCCGGACATTGGTAAAAGAAGGGCAGGGGCCGGGTGAGTTTACTGGTATTCTGCCCTGTATCCAGGTGGACGAACGTAACGACCGCCTTTTCTTATTCAGCAATAATCGGGTTTGGGAATATACGCTGGAGGGTGAATTTGTCGGACAATCCACCCATGAGTATTCGGTAATCTATATGCGTCATATCGATAAGGATCGTTTCGCCGCCATATCATTCCCTTTTCAGCCTTTCGACGGAGGAGGATTCGGGCTGGGTATATTTTCGGAGAAAGGGGATACGATAGCGATCAAGAATGATTTTTATTCCTTTTTATTGCCCCATGAGAAGAGCGGATTCACGACGAGCGTCGCCGCCGCTTATTCGGATGCGCAAAACTCCGTGTTGTTTAAGACCGGTAGCAATGATACGGTCTTCAGTGTCTCGGCGGATCAAATAAAGGCGGCCTGTGTCCTTGACCTGAAAAACTCGGATGCGGAAGTCATCCGTTCCTTGGATATTACGGACATGAGTAATTTACGATTTGACAAAAAGGCTCCTAAGGACATCTTTGTGCAGGATATGTTAGAGTTGCCGAAATGCTATTATTTCCGTTTGTGGTATAACCAAGGCAGTTGTATCGCCTCTGTGGATAAGAAGACGGGAAATGCGCGGGTGGAAAAATGCGAGATGCCTAGCTCTATCAAAGAACTGGCGGACGCGAACCTTCAACATGGCATGGAAGGTACGAGAAGTTATCGGAATTTCCCGGTCTGGGGCCGGGTCGTGAAAGATGAGCTGGTGCAAGTAGTGACCCCGTATGAGCTAAACCTATATAGGTCCCTTCGATCTGTCACGATTCCGGAGGAGTTGGACTTAAAGGAAGAGGAGGGCAATCCGGTCTTTGTGTTCTATTCGCTAAGTCAATCTGAATAGCTCGTCGGTGTTAATTGAATATTTAATACACCCTATGTTTTGTAAAAACATCTACCATATCTACAACTATTCTAGCTATCGTCTATAAATGAGCCGATTATATATAGGTTGTAGATGCTAAAGTATCTACCACTATTATCTGTTATCTACCACTTATACCGGATATTAACGTTTCTTTGTTTCCAGATGAGAAGATTTCTGTTTGGTCTCGGACGTACGGAATGATGAATGAACCGGTCTTTGATTCTTGGCAGAGTGGCTATTGATAGACAAAGGTGTAGGCTTCGGTAGGAGTTTCACATTGAATAACGACTCGTTTCTCTTAGGGGAAACAAATGTTTCTATTAGGGGAAACTAAAGTTTCTATTAAGAGAAACAAATGTTTTTCCCTATGAAAACTTTTGTTTTTCACCTATAAAAACTGCAGATGCTTGAATAACAGATAAAAGAAGGGTGGGTTGGCTAATGGGGATCTCTGCTTTCGATTTCTTCGGCTCTCAATGCGTTTTGTTGATAATCCTTGTGGATTTTTTTTTAATGAGAAGTTTGGTTATATGAACATTTATTCATATAGGTTTGTTTTATTTTCAAGAAATCACTTAAAAAATTAGCTTTATGAAAGGAAAATATTTAACGTTATGTATTATTGCTCTTTTTGTGTTAAGTACTCAAAGTCTTTTCCCTTGTACCGGTATTTTTCTTAAAAGTGAGAAAAATGAATATGTTCTTGCTCGTACGATGGAGTGGGGTACTTTCAATCTTGATTCAAAATTGGCTATTATACCGAGAGGTATATCCATGATCGGTGAAACTCCAGAAGGCAAAACAGGGAAACAATGGACTTCACGTTACGGAGCGGTAGGAATATCACTCGCTAATGCGCCTATTATAGGGGAAGGAATCAATGAAAAAGGCTTATCAATGGGTGTTTTTTACTTTCCCGGATATGCCAGCTATAAACCGTTTGATAAAAGCGAAGCCTCTAAAGGGATTTCTGTGCTTCAGTTAGGTACATACCTTCTTACACAGTTCTCTACAGTAGATGAGGTGAAAAAAGGACTCTCTGAAATAGTCATAGTACCGATGGTTTGGGAATCGATCAATTCGGTTCCTCCTGTACATTGGAGAATTGCTGATAAATCAGGAAAGATAATTATTGTTGAAATTGTTAATAATGGAGGAGTGAAAGTGTATGATTCTGAAATAGGGATTATAACCAATTCGCCGACATACGATTGGCAATTAACGAACCTACGCAATTATGTGAATCTTCATTCGGTTTCTGCTACTGATAAAGAGATAATGGGTGTTCTCGAGTTGTCTCCATTTGGAGTCGGCTCCGGCTTTTTAGGTATTCCGGGCGATTTTACCCCTCCATCACGATTTATACGTGCTACTGCTTATTGTGCTACTGCTCCTGCTTTGCCGGACGCATATAAGTTGATGAGCCAGGCTTTTGTTATTCTTGATAATTTCAATATTCCTATTGGTTCGGTATATCCTTATCATAAAGCTCCTGATCTCCCTTCATCTACGCAATGGACCAGTGTAAGTGATGTTACTAATGTCGATTTTTATTATACAACTTATTATAATCGACAGATCCGGAAACTTGATTTGAAATCGATTGATTTTGATAAGGTTAAGCTTCAAGTGATATCTTTGGATAAAACAGAAAAGCAAAATATAGAAGAAATTACCATTTCTGCGGATTAGTGATTTTCTTGTCTTTTATAATAGAGACACATGAGAATAGAAATCATGACAGCAAATGCCCCTTTATATTGTAATCATGCTTATTTCGTGACTCTTTAAATCAGGTTTAATGTTAATTAACTCCCTTTGTTGTATCCGTATACGAATAATTCGTAGGTTTGCGAATATTAAGTAGTAACTTTAAAACGGATTGAAAATGAAAAAGGCGATTATGAACACAGTGATCATCCTGTTCGCTTTGGCGATGTGTGTAGGATGTGGCCAGTCTTCGGGACAAAAGGAAGAGAGTGTTACGGCAGATGGGGCAAAGGCAAAAGAACAAGTACAAGAGAAAGCGCAAGAGGAAGCACAATCACAAGATCAAGTACCAGAGCAAGTGGGGGATGAGGAAACCTTGGAAAATGGAGAGCAGATATTTAGGGTGGTAGAGGTGATGCCGCAGTTCCCGGGAGGAGATGCGGAATTGTTGAAGTTTATAGCCAAGAATATCGAGTATCCGCAAGAGAGCCAGACTAATGGAGATCAAGGCCGTGTGATATGCTCGTTCGTGGTGACTAGCGACGGTTCCTTGACGAACTTCAAGGTGCTTCGGGGCTTGACTCCTTTATTGGACCAAGAGGCGATGCGTGTTATAAAGATGATGCCTCGTTGGACACCGGGTACGCAAAGAGGGAAACCGGTAGCCGTGAAATATACGGTTCCGATCACATTCAAATTGCAATAACTGTGTGTTGGTGATCTTGGGTCATTAATGTTAATTAACGTGTATTCCATGTGCGGTTTACGATTATTCCGTAGCTTTGTGGATATACATTAATAAAAGGATAAGATTTATGGAGAAGCTAACGATGCAGGAAGAAGAAGCGATGCGCTGGATTTGGCGGATCAGTCCTTGTTTTGTGAAAGATGTGCTGGCAAAATACGAGGACCCGAAACCTCCTTATACGACGCTCGCTTCCGTGATCAAGAATCTGGA
Organism: Parabacteroides sp.; assembly: GCA_028689545.1. GTDB lineage: Bacteria > Bacteroidota > Bacteroidia > Bacteroidales > Tannerellaceae > Parabacteroides. The sequence goes on along the minus strand of JAQVCX010000026.1, from coordinate 16,494 downwards.
ACGAAAGAAATACGTGAAAGCGAAACGTTATGGGAATACGTATGAATACCATCCTCTCATCGAGGAGACGGAGTATAAGCGTACGTTCCTTGGCGGCGTGGTGACGAATTATTTCGCCAACTCGTATAAGGAAATGGTCTCTTTCTTCGCGAAAGATCAGAAAATTTCAGCGGATGATCTAAAAGATATCATCGATTTGATTGAGAAAGGAAAAGAATAACTTAAATTCCACATACCATGACACCGGAATTTGCCTACTTAATGAAGGTGAATGTAGCTTTTGTACTCTTTTATGCCTTCTACCGGTTGTTCTTTTATAAGGACACGTTCTTTAAGTTGCGCCGTGCTATCTTGTTGGCGTTCTTTGGATTGGCTTTATTTTATCCTTTGTTGAACATACAGGATTGGGTGAGTCAACAAGAACCTATAGCGGACGTGATTTATATGTATTCCGCTATCTTGCCCGAGGCTACGGCGAAAGCGGCTGCCGCTGCCTCCGTGGATTGGCGGGAGTGGATACTGGGATCTTTGGGACTTGTTTATTGGGGTATCGTGATATTCTTATGCGGGCGATTCTTCGTGCAGCTAGGTAGTATCTTATGGCTGGCTCATACCAGTGATCGCGCGGTTATTCATGGGACTCCGGTTTATGCGTTGCGGAAGGCTGCCGGGCCATTCTCTTTCTTCCGCATGATTTTCTTGCATCCGGAGAGCCATTCGGATAAGGAGACGGATGAGATCTTGACACATGAATGTACGCATGTATATCAATGGCACTCGATCGATGTGATCCTTAGCGAGCTGATTTGTATAGCTTGCTGGTTCAATCCTTTCGTCTGGCTGCTGAAACGTGAGGTAAGGCATAATCTGGAGTATCTGGCGGATAATACGGTGATCCAGTCCGGCTACGATAGTAAGAGCTATCAATATCATTTGTTGGGCTTGGCTCATCATCAATCCGTTACTACCTTATATAATAGTTTCAATGTCTTGCATTTAAGGAACCGGATCATGATGATGAACAAGAAGCGTAGTCCGGGTATCGTACGCACGAAATACTTGATATTTATACCTTTGGTAGGGATCTTGATGTTGCTGAGTAATATCGAGGCGGTAGCCCGTTTGACGGTCCGCTTGGCAAATGAGGCTACGGTCTCGAATGCGATGATGACGGCCACAGGTGTGCTGGTAGATGAGGAGGGACATCCCTTGGTAGGGGCATCGGTCGTGGTTAAGAATGGTACGGTAGGGACGATTACGGATATAGAAGGAGCTTTCGCGTTGAATGTTCCCGCTAACGCGATTCTGCAATGTAGTTATCAAGGAAGAGAATCCCAGGAGGTTTTGGCCGCTGATATGACAGATAATACGCATTTGTCTTTATCCTCAAAATCGCGAGAGATAGGCGAACAAGTATTTACCGTAGTAGAAAAGATGCCTAGATTTCCGGGTGGGGATGCGGAGCTATTGAAATATATAGCCCGTAATATAAAGTATCCGGAGGAAAGCCAAGAACGGGGAGAAGAAGGCCGTGTGATTTGTTCGTTTATCGTCGGTCGTGATGGCTCTATCAGTAATCCGGAAGTGCTTCGGGGAGTAACTCCGGCGTTAAATGAAGAGGCTGTAAGGGTCATTAATACGATGCCGGTCTGGAATCCGGGAACGCAACGTGGAAAACCGGTCGCCGTGAAATACACGGTCCCTATCACATTCCGTTTGCAAAGGCAGGCAGAGAAACCGCAGGAACAGACTTTGACTGTCGTAGACGTGATGCCGCAATATCCCGGAGGGGATCGTGAATTATTGAAGTTCATCGCTCAAAGTGTAAAATATCCGGTGGATGCCCAGCAAGCGGGAGTGCAGGGCCGAGTGATCTGTTCGTTCGTGGTAGATAAAGAGGGGAATATCGTGGAGCCTAAAGTAGTACGGGGCATAGATTCCTCCTTGGATGCCGAAGCGTTACGGGTTATCGGGACGATGCCCCGATGGACTCCCGGCCGTCAGGACGGAAAGGTGGTCCGCGTCTTATATACGGTGCCTATCACTTTCCGGTTACAGTGAGATAAGAGCGAGGGCAGCGTTAGCCGCTTGATTCAGAGTACTATTTAAAACATATAGAGATGAATGTGAAATGTAATTTAGTTACAGTTCTGTTGCTTTGTTGCCTTATTTTTCCCGGGAATGCTCGGGCGTTTAATTGGCAGGACTTGGTAAACCGCAAACAATACACGGCCGTGATCGCTCATGCTGATAGCCTTACGCCAGCCGATTCTTCGAATTATGAGATAATGAACGCTATCGGGCAGGCCTATGAGGGTATGCTTCGGTATCGGAAGGCTTATGACTATTACCGTCTTTGCCTTTCTATGGATACGACAAATTTGGATATCTTAAATACCCTGGCCCGGACGGCGACGAACTTAGGCCGTGCGAAGGATGCCGAGCGGTATTTTCATCAAGTGTTATCTGCCGATAGCTCGAACTTCTACGCTAATTATCAGTTGGCACGTCTATATTTTCAATTGGGGGAGTATGAGAAGGCGGTTGATGCCTACGAGAAATTGCAAGCCCAGAATGAGGATAATACGGCTTTATACCGGGCGATTGGCGATTGCTATACTCGAATGGAACAATATCCTTCCGCTACGACCGCTTATTTTCAGGCGTATAACTTGAACCGTGAGAATGCGGGGTTGGCGGTTGCGTTAGTGAATTCAATGTATCGTATGGGAGCGAGTAGCCCGGATTATATATCGGAAGGAGTGGCGATTTGCGATACCGCCTTGTTTTATAATCCCGGGAATCGTCAATTATTGCGTAGTAAAGGATTGGGATTATATATCGTGAAACAATTTATTCAGGCGGATTCTGTCTATTCTAGTTTGTTGGCTGATGGTGATTCTACTTATCTCACCTTAAAATATGGAGGAGCCTCGAAGTATTATGCGGGTCTCTATCTACCCTCGGTGGATGTCTTGGAAATGGCTTACGAGCAAGATACGACCTCGGTCGAGGTGTGCCTTTTATTAGGTTCCGCTTTAGGTAAGACGTATGACCGGAAACGGGCATATGATTTGTTGGATAAGGCGGAAGCGGGCTTGGAGCCTAATCGATTCTTGGTAAATCAATTATTGGCTTTCCGTGCGGAGACTTACCAGAAAGACGGAAAATACAAGGAGGCTTCCCGCCTATTCTACGAAGCTTGGAAAAAGAATCCGGATCGACTGGACTTTCTGGGAGCGATCGCACATATGTATAGTGCGATCGACGTGTCTAAGTATCAAAGTGAAGAGGAACGCCAGCGAGGGTTATTTATCTTGATCCTTTATATAAATGAGAGTTTAAAGAAAAAAGCGGATGAAAGGACTTTGGTATTTAGCCGGGCGCTTCTGCGATCCTTCTATGAGGATATGTTTTTCCGGAACGTCTCGGAGGAAACTATGATCGATCCGGATGGAAAGAAGAGCAAGGTCTCTATCGTGGACTTACGCAATTTAATCAACCAACTGCCGGAGATTTCCGATGAAGTAAAGGAAATTTGGTCTCGTCGTGAATAATATATATCTTTGTCTGTAAGTCACGTTAAATATATCGCGATATGAACCAGACAATTTATCCCATCGGCATACAGAACTTCGAGAGCCTTCGCAAGGATAGTTATCTCTATATAGACAAGACCGCCTTGGTCTATCAATTGGCGACAACCGGGCGATATTATTTCCTGAGCCGCCCACGCCGTTTCGGGAAGAGCCTGTTGCTCTCTACCTTGGAGGCCTACTTCCAAGGAAAGAAGGAACTGTTCGAGGGGCTGGCTATCGAGAAATTAGAAAAAGAATGGACGGAGTATCCTATTCTGCATCTCGACTTGAACATCGCGCGATATGCTTCCACGAGCGATCTGGAGGACATCTTGAATCGTAACCTCGTCGCATGGGAAGAACTCTATGGAGCGGACCCGGCGGAAAGAAACCTACCGCTCCGTTTTGCCGGGATTATCGACCGGGCTTATCGCAAAACCGGGCAACGAGTCGTGATCTTGATCGATGAATACGACAAGCCCTTACTGCAGGCCCTGCACGATGAGGAGTTGCAAAACCAGTTGAGGAACATGCTCAAACCCTTCTATGGCGTATTGAAGACCATGGATCGGGCCATCCGTTTCGCCCTGCTTACCGGTGTGACCAAGTTCGGGAAGGTGAGCGTGTTCAGCGACTTGAACAACCTCATGGACATATCGATGGACAATCGCTATGTAAAAATATGCGGTATCACGGAGGAAGAGATCCGGATGTATCTAAGAGAAGACCTACGTACATTGGCCGATACACAAGATATGAGCGATGAGGAAACCCTCAAGAAGCTCAAGGAATGGTATGACGGATACCATTTCACCGCAAAGTCCGAAGGAATATACAACCCTTTCAGTTTATTGAACACCTTCGCCAAGATGGAATTTGGAGACTATTGGTTCGAGACCGGAACACCCACTTATCTCGTGGAGCTGCTCAAGCACACCCGTTACGACCTCTATGAGATGGCGAACACCGAGACCGACGCGGACGTATTGAACAGTATTGACGCGGCCTCTAAGAATCCGATACCCGTGATCTATCAAAGCGGATACCTTACCATTAAGGGCTATGAACCCCGTTTTGGCATCTATAAACTAGGATTCCCAAATCTAGAGGTAGAAGAGGGCTTTGTCAAATACCTGCTTCCTTTCTATACGAGCATAAGCGCCGCGAAGACCCCCCTTCGAGATAGGACGTTTTGTACAAGAAGTGGAAAGCGGAAACCACGACGCCTTCTTCCGCCGCCTCCAAAGCTTCTTCGCCGATACCCCTTACGAGGTGATCGCCGGGCAAAAGCCGGAACGGGACACGGAGCTGCATTACCAGAATGTGCTGTTCATCGTTTTCCGCCTTGCCGGTCTTTATACCAAGGTGGAATACCACACCTCGAATGGCCGCATCGACTTGGTCTTGCAGACCGATCGCTACATATATATAATGGAGTTCAAGCTCAACGGCACCGCCGAGGAGGCCTTGCGGCAGATCGACGAGAAGCAATACGCGCTTCCCTTCGCCAACGATGAGCGTAAGCTATTCAAGATCGGCGTGAACTTCTCCTCCGAGACCTGGAACATTGAGCGATGGTTGGTGGAATAATAATGTTTTAAACCACTTTTTATTCCATCTATCCACTTGCGCTTTCGGGGAAACCCGTTACATTTGCTGGAAAGAACAGGTAGATGAGGAAGTTTCTTGTATGGTGGTTGATGGGGTTGATGCTGATGCCCTCGGTGATGGCCGAACGAAAAAAGGTCGGATTGGTCTTGGGCGGAGGAGGAGCAAAGGGTGTCGCTCATATCGGGGTATTGAAAGTACTTGAGGAAGCGGGCATCCCTATCGATTATATCGCCGGAACCAGTATGGGTGCTATCGTGGGCGGCTTATATTCCGTTGGATATAACGCGGCGGAGATTGATAGCATGGTAAGGTCGCAAGACTGGAGCATGCTATTGAGCGACCGGGTAAAACGTAGTAGCCTTACTTTCCCGGAGAAAGAGAACTCCGAGCGGTATGTATTCTCTCTCCCTTTTGGGCGGAGTAAAAAAGAGATAACGATCCAAGGGATGATAAAAGGGCAAAATCTCCAGAATCTTTTCTCGAACCTGACGATCGGCTATCATGATTCCGTGGACTTCAATCAATTGAATATACCTTTCGCTTGTGTGGCGTTGAATGTGGTGGACGGGCAAGAATATGTCTTCCATCACGGCAGTCTTCCATTGGCTATGCGTGCCAGCATGGCAATCCCCGCCGTGTTCGCCCCGGTGCGTTTGGATAGCATGGTGCTGGTAGATGGTGGAATCAAGAACAACTATCCGGCGGATGTCGCACGGGATATGGGCGCGGATATCATTATTGGCGTAGATCTGGGTACTAGCGACTTGAAACAATTGGAGCGGATTAATACCCCTTGGGACATCGTAGGGCAGATTATCGCCTTGCAGGGTTATGAGAAATACGGGCCGAATAAGGAACAGACCGATCTGTTGTTACGCCCGGATACGGACCCTTATAATTCCGCCAGTTTTGGGAAGACTGCCTTGGATACCTTGATTAACCGGGGCGAGCAAGTCGCCCGCGAACAATGGGATGAGATCCTTGCCTTAAAGAAAAAGATTGGTATATCCGATAGTTCGGATACGCACCGAACGAGATTGCTACATTCCTATCCGGTAGCCTCTACCGATACGTTCCATATCCGGCGTGTCTTGTTTGAAGGCGTAGATCCTCGTGATGAGAAATGGTTGTCGCAGATTAGCGGCTTGAAAGAGAATAGCTTGCTTACCGTGAAGAAATTGCAGGAAGCCATGTCTATCGTGATCGGTACAAACCTTTACTCGAATGTCAGTTATAAACTGGTCGGTGAGAGGCAGGAGGATTTGGTGCTTACGGTACAGCAGAAATCAAATAGCGCGGTTAATTTGGGCTTGAATTTCAATAGTGAGGATATCGTCGCCCTGTTGCTGAATGTGACTTTCGACAATCGGGCCCGTTACCATTCGAAGTTCTCCGTAACCGGAAGGATCGGGAAACGAATGTATGGGCGGGTAGACTATGCGATAGAGCGTAACCCATTGCGTAACATTAATTTGTCTTATATGTTCACGTACCATGATCTCGACGTATATAACCGGGGGGATAAGATCGTAAATACGACGTATCGCCATCATTTCGTGGAACTCGGATATTCGGATATGAACTGGCTGAATTTCAAGTTGAAGCTAGGAGCCCGTTACGAGTATTTCGATTATAACTCATTCCTTTATACGGCGGAAAACCAAAAGCATCAGGTAAAACCGGATGGTATCATCAGCTATTTCGCCCAAGCCCATCTGGAGACCTTGGATCGTCGGTACTTCCCGAGTAAAGGTGTTTCCCTGCAAGCGGACTATTCCATTTATACGGACAACTTCGTGACCTATAAAGGGCATACGTTCTTCTCCGCCTTGAAACTCAGTTTCCTTTCGGTATTGCCATTGACTTCCCATTTAAGCCTGTTGCCTTCTATCGATGGGCGTGTGTTGATCGGGAAGGATCCGGCTTATCCCTTTTTGAATGTGGTGGGAGGCGATATGCCGGAACGGTATCTTCCCCAGCAGCTCCCCTTCGCCGGGATCAACCATATGGAGATATTCGATAATTCCGTGGTGATTGTCCGTTTAAACTTGCGTCAGCGTATCGGGCAACGGCATTATATCTCTTTGATCGCCAATTATGCGATCCATGAGAATGATTTCTTCGATCTCTTCAAGGGCGAAAGCGTATGGGGAGGTAGCATTGGGTATGCCTATAACAGTATAGTCGGCCCGATGAATACGAATTTCGGATTGTCCAACCGGAATAATAACTTGCAATTTTATCTGAACCTGGGCTATCGTTTCTAATATTTCTTACATTTGTAAGGATTAAAAATGGAAAGGTATGAATGAACAGATTATAGAGTTCTTGACAGAGTTGAGGAGCCATAACAATCGGGAATGGTTTCAAGACAATAAAGATCGTTACGATACCCTACGTAAGGGTTTTATCGATGAGGTACAGGATTTAATAACTCGTATCTCCTTGTTCGATCCCGAGGTAGCCGGGTTGGAGGCGAAAGATTGTTTGTTCCGGATTTACAGGGATATCCGTTTCTCTCCGGATAAGACCCCTTATAAATGTCATTTCGCCGCCTATATCTCCCAAGGCGGTCGTGGCAGTGAGCGGGGTGGTTATTATATCCATCTGGAGCCGGGAGGTTGTTTGCTTTCCGGAGGTGTATGGTGCCCGCCATCTGCGCTGTTAAAGAAACTTCGTCAGGATATATACGATCATATCGAGGAATTTACGGCTATTATCGAGGGATCGGCGTTTAAGAAAACATTCCCGGTACTAGAGGGAGAGATGCTGAAACGTATGCCTACCGGCTATCCGATGGATTCTCCTTATGGTTACATCATGAAGCATAAGGATTTCAGCGTAGTATCTTATAAACCGGATGCTTTCTTTTACGCTAAGAACTGGATGGATAAGACGGTGGACGACTTCAACTTGCTATTGCCATTCAACCGTTTCTTAAACTATACGGTAGATGAATATCTAGGGAGGGTTTAAAACCTCCCTGTTTTATTCTTGGGTATAAATCCACTTATCAACCGTATTCTTACTTTTATACCATTGTGCGTATTTGCTATCTCCACTTACCCATTTCAATATATCCGGATAGGCATCACCGATAAAAGCATGTTCCACCGGGTATTTGAAATCGCCCGGTATCATTAAGGCCCATACGCAATTATCATTAGAGTATGAGCGGTATCTGACACCTTTGGGGGTATAGCTATAATCGCGTTGGTGGATCTCCGTGCGTAAAATCTCTCCTTCCCGTTTGAGTACGGTCGTGAAAAGATCGATGTCATCAATGGTCAAATCTTTTACCGCGCCGGCAGCGAACGTAAGCGTGATCAAACGTTCTTGCTTTCCTCTATATGGAAGGTCATTATCCGTATTGATCATCTCATGAAAAGAGAATAATCCATGTATATCATCCGATAACGCATAAACCGGAGTCTCTATTTCCGGCTCCGGAGTCGTGCCCCAGCCACTTAACTCCGCTTTTTGGATGTCTTTGGAAGTCATGCCGGGAAAATGGATAAAAGCCCCGGCTCGCTTGGTTCCACCTAATGCGCGGAATGTCAGTTTTATAGTAGCGGATTGCACATAATCGTCTTTTAGGGAAGTTTCCATCTGGACTTTTATCACGGCATCGTTAAAATCATAATCTCCATAATTAGGGAAAGAGTCTTCTATTATAAATGTATAGGTAGAAGATACGCTTCGGGTTGGTGTCTGGCTAACCGGAGTGGCGGTTGTTTCCTGCGATACGGCTAACGAATCGAAAGCACAGACATTATCATTGCCCGGTGTTAGGGCGACAGGAGCGGTAGCCTGATATCCGGTAGGGGTTGTCAGTTGTATGAAAACTTGATCCGACTCTCCCTTTGGATAGATAATTTTCTTATCGAAAAGTGTTTTCTTTGAACAAACCCCGGTAGCGAGAAGATTCGCCTCTTGATCTTCCGGACTTTTATCAAATACTTCTACCAGATAATTATAAGCACCATCATAGGGGTCGAAAGATTGTACGCTAAGGTGGGATATTTGTAGCATCGACCAATCGAAATTGGAGGGAACCGTTACTTTCGAGAATGGATTAGTACCTTCTCCCGGAATTTTATCAGAAGGGTCATATACATTCTTTATACATCCAGAAAATAGGATAAAAAGAAAGAATGTGATAAATAGTTTCATTATTTGTCGCATGTCAAGAATCTAATTTGTATTCTGCCTTTGCAAAAGTAAGAATATATTTATTAATCGATAGATTTTTAATTTATTAAAAAAGTGATCTTTAAAGTTTTCTTTTGAAAGTTACATTCGGCCTGTGGTGAATAATAGATATTTAAAAATCGGGGTAACTTACGATTTGGTTTACAATATGTCAGTAAATACATGGAAATAGTAGAAATGAAGGTTGCGAATGTGTTAAATATTGTGATATCACTAACGATTTGTTACTTTACTCTTGGCGGTTATCGGGAAACTTCCTTACTTCGCGGTACAAAATGATAGTAACCTTATAAATTAAAATAGTATGAAGACAACAGTTTGGAGTAAAAGTATTCTTGCGTTAGTTTTTACTTTCATGTGTAGTTTGGCAATTAGCGCGGCATCTCCTAAAGATTATTTATATGATACAAAAGAGGAGAATGGTAAGATTATCTCTAAAGTGGTATTCTTGCAGGAGGATGGACTGTTGAACAAACAGGTAAGATATGAGTTCCAGTACAACGATAATGGCAAGGTTTCCGAGAAGAAGGCGTTTCGTTGGGATCGGTCTATTGACGAGTGGGTTCCGTTTTATCAGATCATGTATCAATATGATGAGACTAACGGTCAGATAAAAACAAATTACGGCATGTGGGATAAGAAAAAGAAGAACTTCAGCTTGAATGTTCAGAACATGATGATTCCGAGTGCCAATTACGATGAAATTTTCTCATAATACATACTTTTAAATATAACATTCATAGACATTAGGGAAAGGGGCGATTTGGTATCGCCCCTTTTTTTTAGTTTTACTTGATGATCTTATCCAAATCTTTCAAATTGTTAGCTACTTCCTCATCCGTTACCTCATAGTTCGTTAAATCGCCGGATAGATATTGGTCGTAAGCGGCCATATCAATCAGCCCATGGCCGGATAGGTTGAACAAGATCGTACGGGGCTTACCCTCAATCTTGGCCTGCTCCGCTTCACGGATAGCCGCGGCGATAGCGTGGGATGATTCCGGGGCCGGTATGATTCCTTCCGCTTGCGCGAATAGGGTAGCGGCCTTGAAGGTATCCAACTGTTTGATATCTACGGCGCTCATCAGTTCGTCTTTCATCAACTGGCTGACGATAGAGCCGGCACCATGGTAACGTAAGCCTCCCGCATGGATATTTGCCGGAGCGAAATTGTGTCCTAGCGTGAACATCGGGATCAGCGGGGTATAGCCTGCCTCGTCTCCGAAGTCATATTGGAATTGACCTCTTGTTAGTTTCGGGCAAGAAGCCGGTTCTGCCGCTATAACACGGACATTCTTGCCTTCCGTTAGTTTATGGCGCAAGAAGGGGAACGTGATACCGGAGAAGTTGGAACCACCACCGAAGCAACCGATTACCACGTCGGGATACTCGCCGGCCATTTCCATTTGTTTCTCGGCTTCCAGTCCGATTACGGTCTGATGCAGCATAACGTGGTTCAACACGCTACCCAACGTATACTTACAGTTTGGCGTTTGCATCGCCAACTCTACTGCCTCGGAGATAGCGGTTCCCAGACTACCTTGATAATTAGGATGATCTGTCAAGATCTTACGTCCCGCCTTCGTACTCATACTGGGTGAGGCGATTACTTGCGCTCCAAAAGTCTGCATGATAGAGCGGCGATAGGGTTTCTGGTGATAACTAACCTTTACCATATAAACGGCAAGTTCCAAGCCAAAAGCTTTTGCCGCGTAAGAAAGGGCGGCTCCCCATTGTCCGGCGCCTGTCTCGGTCGTGATATTTGTCGTACCCTCTTGTTTGCAATAATAAGCTTGAGCCAAGGCCGAGTTCAATTTATGTGAACCGATGGGGCTGACGCTCTCGTTCTTGAAATAGATATGAGCCGGGGTATCCAGCGCTTTCTCTAATCCCGTGGCACGTACCAGCGGGGTAGGGCGCCATATCTTATATAATTCACGTACCTCGTCGGGGATCTCGATCCAAGCGTCTGTCGTATTCATTTCTTGATGAGAGACTCCTTTGGAGAACAAGGGATATAAATCTTCCTCTTTTAACGGTTGTTTAGTTTGTGGATTTAAGATAGGCAGCGGTTTGTTTTGCATGTCCGCTACGATGTTATACCAAGCTGTAGGTATATCTTTTTCCTCTAATAAAAACTTTTTAGTACTCATTTTTTTTATCTGGTGTTTACAACATTAATCTTATTGACCCTTAAGGTTTACAACTTGGAAGCAAAGGAACAAATAATATTTCGTTTCTTCAAATTGAATCCTTAAAAATACATACATTCGCGGTTTATTAAGCATGAAAAATAACAAACTGAATTACAATGAGACGGATTACCCTGTTGCTGGTGGGGGCGTTAACCTTGTTTTCCGCTGTGGCACAAAGAAAAAACTTCATGTATAAGTTCTACGGTTTCGTCCGTGGGGACTTGTTCTATAACTCACGGGCCAATATGGCACCTATCGATGGGAACTTTTATCTTTATCCCTTGGATAAGAGTTTCGACGCGGATGGCAAGGACCTGAACGCTACTCCGAATGGCAGTTTCTATACGTTCACTTCTCGTTTGGGCTTGGACGTAACCGGTCCCGATATCGCTACGGCTCGCTCATCGGCTAAGATAGAGACGGACTTTGGCGGTTTCTCCGGCAGTAATACGATGTTGCGTGTCCGGCAGGCGTACGTGAATCTGGATTGGGGGAAGTCGGCGATATTGGTGGGGATCACTTGGCATCCGTTGTTCGGATCCGTTATGCCAGATGTGTTGAACCTCTCCACCGGGGCGCCGTTCCAGCCTTTTAATCGGAGTCCGCAAATCCGTTATCAATATAAGGTAAAGGACAAGGTGCGCTTCACCGCTTCCGTGTTGTGGCAGTTGCAGTATCTATCTAGTGGCCCTGCCGGGATGAGTAATGAATATATCAAGAATAGTTGTGTCCCCGAAATGTTTGTTGGTGCCGATTTCACTCCTGTGGATGGTTGGTTGATGGGTGTTGGCGCTCATATGATCTCCTTAAAACCCCGTACATCCACGGAATGGAAGGAGCAAACATTTAAGGTAAACGAGCGAATGACGGCATTCTCTTACGAGGCACATTTGAAGTATAGCGGAAGAAACTATACCTTTGCGGTGAAAACCTTGATGGCCTCGGCCTTGGACCATACCGCGTTGTTGGGTGGTTACGGGGTGAGTTCGGTGGACTCCCGTACGGGTGAACAGGAATATACGCCCTTCTGCCATTCTACCACATGGGTGAATTTCGCCTATGGAACGAAATGGAGGCCAGGTGTTTTCGTCGGATATACGAAGAATCTGGGAACCGGGAACTCCTTGCTCTCTGCGGATAAGGTGTATGGTATGGGATTGGATATCGACCAATTGATAACCGTCAGCTTAAACGTATCGTATAACTTACCGCATTGGAAGTTTGGCTTCGAGTATTGTCCGGCGACGGCCTATTATGGCACCACCGACTTAGGGAGCGGGCGTATCGAACAAACACATGCGATAACGAACCATCGTATATTAGGCTTGATGATGTATTATTTTTAAAGATAGATTGACCGGAATGGAAATGAAACGAAACTTACTTCTTTTGATCGCCCTATGTATGGCAGTATGCGTGCAGGCACAGAAGAAAAATTTCTCTTACAAATTTTATGGACAGGTGCGTGGTGACTTGTTCTATAATTCCCGTGCGAACGCCGAGAGTGTGGATGGCTTATTTTACCTTTATCCTAAGGATATAGCGCTGGATGCGGATGGCAAGGACTTGAACGCCAGTCCGAACGGAAGTTTTTATCTGCTCTATTCCCGTTTGGGGATCGATGTACAAGGACCGAAGGTGGGATCGGCCAAGACTTCCTTGAAATTGGAGGCCGATTTCCGGGGTTCGGGTAGCAATTGGGCGGTGCTCCGTATCCGTCACGCTTATGTGAATTTGGATTGGGGCAAGTCCGCGGTCTTGATCGGACAGACCTGGCATCCGCTATTTGGTGAGGTCTTTCCGCAGATGCTGAACCTTTCTACCGGCGCTCCGTTCCAGCCGTTTAACCGTAGCCCGCAAATTCGGTATCGCTATACGAGCAACGGTTGGCAGTTGACCGGGTCGGTTCTGTGGCAGTTGCAATATCTATCGGCCGGACCGAACGGAAAGAGCGAGGAATATATCAAGAATAGTTGCGTACCGGAGATCTTTGTCGGCGTAGATTATAAGAAACCCGGTTGGCAGGTAGGAGCCGGTATGGAAATCTTGTCGTTGGTGCCGAGAACACGGAACGAGGTGGATGGCAAGATCTATAAGATCAGCGAGCGGGTAACCTCCGTATCTGGCGAGGCTCATATAAAGTATCAGGATAACGACTGGGTAGTTATGGCTAAGACCTTGCTGTCCTCTAACTTGACACAGACCTCTACGCTGGGGGGATATGGCGTAACCGCTATCGATTCACGTACCGGAGAACAGGAATATTCACCGTATCTCTTCTCTACTTCTTGGCTGAATATCGTGTACGGCAAGAAATGGAAACCGGGTATCTTCTTGGGATATTTGAAGAACCTGGGGGCTAACCAGCCTTTGGTGGGTAAGACCTATGGGGTTGGTCTGGATGTGGATCAGGTATTTACTACCAATCTACAACTCTCTTACAACCTTCCCCATTGGAAACTAGGCGTTGAATACAGTCCTTCCATCGCTTGGTATGGGGATGTGGATTTGAAAGATGGCGGCAGGATTCATGATACGCGTTCGGTGACTAACCACCGTGTATTGGGGGTATTGATTTATATGTTTTAATAAAACGGATATATGGCGATGAGAATATGGGTAATAGGCGCGAACGGATTTACGGGGAGACGGGTTCTCTCTTATTTATCGGCTATCGGGAAATATGAGATGATGGGTTGCTCCCTACGTCCGGATATATTGCCGGGCTCGGGTGATTATCGGTTTGCCCAGGTGGATATCAATAACTTTCCGGTCGTAGAGGAACTCTTCCGTAAGTCCACTCCGGATGTCGTGATCAATACCTCGGCTCTATCCGTTCCGGATTATTGCGAGAACCACCATGAGGAGGCGTATGCCACCAATGTATCGGCTGTCGAGCATTTAGCCGAATGCTGCATGCGGACAGGTAGCCGTTTCCTGCATTTCTCTACGGATTTCGTGTTTGATGGCAAGAAGCAGGAGCTATATACAGAGGAGGATATTCCCGCTCCGGTAAACTATTACGGACAGACTAAATATCTAGGGGAGCAAGCTGTCGCTTCTATTTGTGATAATTACGCCATTATCCGTGTGGTAGTGGTCTATGGAAAAGCGCTTCCCGGACAACACGGGAATATCTTGCGGTTGGTGAAAACACGTTTGGAGAATCAGCAAGAGATTCGTGTGGTGTCCGATCAGTGGCGCACGCCGACTTGGGTGGATGACATCGCGAGAGGGGTGGAGCTGTTATTACCCGCTACCCGCCATGGCATCTATCATATCTGCGGGAATGAATGCCTCTCTATCTCCGAGATCGCCTATCGGGTAGCGGATTATTTCCAATTAGATCGCTCCTTGATCCATCCCGTTTCCACCGAGGAGATGAACGAGGCTACGCCACGTCCCCGTTTCAGCGGATTAAGCATCGAGAAGGCCCATCGCGATTTAGGCTATTCGCCCTCCTCTTTAGAGGAAGGCATGTCATTCATGTTTTCGTGACTAATGTGGAAAGGCATCCCTGTAAAGCATTATAAAACGTCGGATCGCATTGATTGCGGCTTAGATTAATTTTTTTACTTCCAGAGAAGATAAAGATAGCTTTTGTGCAATTTCTTCTATTGGAATTCCGGCCTGTGTCAGCATACGAACCATTTCTTGCAGCATTTTATTTTTTTGTTCGATCACTTGCTTACTTTGTTCGATCTCCTGCTTGCTTTGTTCGATCACTTGCTTGCTTTGTTCGATCTCCTGCGTTTTTTGTTCGATTACTTGCTTGTTTTGTTCGATCTCGCGCCTTTTTTGTTCGAGTTCTTGTTCTTTTTGCATGATATCGGTGTCGCGTTTTTCTATTTCGGATAGAATTTCGTCTTCAACTTCCATAGAGCGACGCACGTCGGGTTCGACACCGGCTCTGAGTAAGCGGGTTATGATAATCTGTTCGGTGGCAGAGAAGATGGATTCGTCGATCTCAAGCAGATGTTCGTCCTGGGGTGTACGGTAATCTTGATCGAAAACGTTGAGTAAACGCTCCAGGTGGTTGCGTGTGCGCCCCTGGAGGTAAGGTATTTGTACGATGATGCTGTCGTGGGTGAGGCTCTCGATGAAGGGATCTTTCTGCTCGATCACCTGATCGTCGTAATCCAGATAGCATCGGCGTACGTAAACGACCGGCTCTTTCAAGTCGCCCAAGGTATGTCCTAGAATATAGATGGAGATAATAGGCAGTCCGTAGCGTGATCCTCCGTTTTCGCGCATATTGTTTTTACTGAGATAATGGGTACCCAGGTATTGCCGGAAGCGGAGGGTTTCAGTGGCTAGCCATGTCTTTTGCAGTTCGATAAGTACCAGGTGTTCCGTGCCATCGTTGTCTCGTATCTTAGCCGAGAAGTCCATGCGGAACAGGGATATACGTGTTTGTTGCACAGACGTGTATTCATGCTGGCGCATTTGCAACTCAACGATCTCTTTTTTCAATAATGCGGAAAGCAGCAACTTGGCCACCTTCTCGTCTTCCATCATGAACTTGAAGACGGCATCGTAAATGGGATTGGCTATCAGTGTCATATCGTTCTGTATTTTAGTCTTTTGACAAAGATACGATTAAAATCTTCTTACACGAATGTTTTCGTGACTAATTTCTCATGGCATCTAAAGGGTTGCTAGTGGCTGTCTTCCAGCTTTGCCAGCTGACAGTCATTACGGTAATTAAAATGACGAACAACCCGCTAGCCAGAAATACCCACCAATAAAGGGGCGTTTGTAAAGAGAAAGTGTGTGTCTTTTTGTAAATATGGTTGACTCTAAAAGAATCATTCAAATGAACGAAAAGAATTACACTCAAGAACAAGCACGGCATTCGCTTACTCAGGAAATAAATCGTCTTCGCCTGCTTGAAGGCA
>JAQVCX010000025.1 GCA_028689545.1 Parabacteroides sp. | reverse complement strand
ATATCGAGGTGATCGCCGCCGGTTCCTTGTTCTTAGGTACGGTGCACGAGCCGATCAAGGGAACGAAGAACCCGCAAGCGATGTTACAATCCGGAGTGCCTTTCTCCAGGAAGCCGAAAGCGTTGCGGTTCGATTATAAGGTAAAAGCCGCTCCCGAGAAGAATCGGGTACGTAGCACGGGCTTCAGCCGTAAGAGCACGGTGGCCGGGCGGGATTCCTTGGCGGTGATCTTGCTCTTGCAGAAACGATGGGAAGACGCGGAAGGGAATGTCTATTCCAAGCGGGTCGGTACGATGGTGCATCGCTATACGGAATCTACCCCTGATTGGGTAAACGACGCTACTTATCCGGTCCTTTATGGAAATATAACATCCAAGCCCGAATATAAACCGTATATGCGTATACAAGTAGAGGAACGTTATACGTTAAATAGTAAAGGAAAAAGCGTACCTGTCCGGGAAGTGGGCTGGGCGGAGCCGGGCGAGACACCTACGCATATGGTGTTGCAGTTCACCTCCAGCCATGGAGGGGCCTATATCGGCTCTCCGGGAAATACGTTTTGGATAGACAACGTGGAATTAATATACTAATATGCTAAAGGCAAAGATAAAAGCCCTGCGTGATGAGCTGGAGCGGCATAATTATAATTATTATGTGCTTTCGGCACCGACGATATCAGACTTCGAGTTTGATAAGATGATGAAGGAGTTGCAGGAACTGGAGGCGGCGCATCCCGAGCTGGCCGATCCGGATTCGCCGACCCGGCGAGTGGGGAGCGACCTCTCGAAGGAGTTTGAGCAAGTGGTGCATAAATATCCGATGCTCTCCTTGGGCAATACGTACTCCGAGGATGAGATCCGCGATTTCTACGATCGTACGGCTCGCTCCTTGAATGAGCCTTTCGAGATCGTGGCGGAGCTTAAATACGACGGCACCTCTATCTCCTTGACCTACGAGAAAGGACGCTTGGTACGCGCCGTGACCCGTGGCGACGGTACCCGTGGTGACGACGTGACGGCGAATATCAAGACCATCCGTTCGGTTCCGTTAAGACTCCGGGGCACTGATTATCCGGAGGAGTTCGAGATACGTGGCGAGGTATTGCTGCCTTGGGCGGAGTTCGATCGTCTGAACAAGGAGCGGGAGGAGCAGGAGGAACCCTTGTTCGCCAACCCTCGCAACGCCGCCTCGGGTACGTTGAAACAGCAGAACCCGGCTATCGTGGCTTCCCGTAAGCTGGATGCTTATTTCTATTACTTATTGGGCGAGAACCTGCCGGCCGAGGGGCATTATGAGAATTTACAGGCGGCTCGCGCATGGGGCTTTAAGATCCCGGACGTGATCCGTGAATGCCAGAGCCTGCAGGATATATTCGATTATATCGCTTATTGGGACGTGGAACGTAAGAACCTGCCCGTGGCGACGGATGGAATCGTGTTGAAGGTAAACTCGCTCCGCCAGCAGAGGAACTTGGGCTTTACGGCGAAAAACCCTCGCTGGGCGATCGCTTATAAGTTTCAGGCGGAACGTGCCGAGACTCGCTTGAACTCGGTCTCTTTCCAAGTGGGGCGGACGGGGACGGTCACTCCCGTGGCGAACCTTGAGCCCGTATTGTTGGCGGGGACGGTGGTAAAGCGGGCTTCCCTGCATAACGCCGATATTATCGAGGGGCTTGACTTGCATATCGGCGACCAAGTGTATGTGGAGAAAGGCGGGGAGATCATCCCGAAGATCGTGGGAGTGAATGTGGAGGCTCGTTCGATACTGATGGGGGATAAGGTCCGCTTCATCCGTGTTTGCCCGGAGTGCGAGACTCCCTTGGTGCGTATGGAGGGAGAGGCGGCGCATTACTGTCCGAATGAGTCGGGCTGCCCTCCTCAGATCAAGGGGCGCATAGAGCATTTCGTGACCCGGAAGGCGATGAATATCAATATAGGCCCGGAGACGGTAGAGGATTTGTACAACGCCGGTTATGTAAAGAACGCGGCGGACTTATATACGTTGACGGTGGCGGATCTGTTGCGTCTGGAACGGTGGGCGGAGAAGAGTGCCCAGAATCTGATGTCGAGTCTGGAGGAATCCAAGCAAGTCCCCTTCGAGAGAGTCTTGTTTGGCCTGGGGATTCGTTTCGTGGGAGAGACGGTCGCTAAGCGTTTGGCCTCGGCTTTCCACTCGATCGAGGCATTGGAGCAGGCGTCTTTGCAGGATTTGGTTGCCGTGGATGAGATCGGCGAGCGGATCGCCCAGAGCGTATTGAGTTATTTCTCGGACGAGAAAAACCGTACGCTGGTGAACCGATTAAAGGAGCAAGGCTTGCGGATGGCGGTTTCCGAGGAGCAATTGGCGAGCCGTTCCGAGAAGTTGAAGGGATTGACGATCGTGATCAGCGGGACATTCTCCAAGCACTCACGTGACGAGTATAAGGCGATGATTGAGCAACATGGCGGCAAGAATAGCGGCTCCGTATCAGGGAAGACCGATTATATCCTTGCCGGCGAGAATATGGGGCCGGCCAAGCTGGAGAAAGCGGCGAAGTTGGGTGTGAAGATTATCAATGAGGATGCGTTCTTAAATATGCTGGAATAAAATGTTCACGAATTATTTTATCAAGAAGAAGATACAGGCTTTAGTGTCGGAGGCCGGAGGCCGTCCGCATCGGTCTCTTTCATTGGATGAGGCACGCTCGCTTTTGGTCTTGTATAATATGGAGGATCACGAGGGTGTAATGAAAGCCTTGGAGCCTCTGCGCAAGGCGAGGAAGGACATCAAGACTTGCGTATACGTGCCGTCCGGCGGAGCGGATATCTCTTTCGGCGATTCCAACATCCCGGTGCGTTCAAAGGGCGATCTCAACGCGTGGGGATTCCCTTCCGATAGTGTCTTGGAAAAGGTGACCGCCCTCAAGGCGGATATCTTGATCGATATCACCCGCCCGGGTTGTTATGCCTTGCAATACATCGCTCTACGGCATCCATCCATCTTCAAGGTCGGGATTAAATACCCGGGCCAAGAATGGTACGACCTAGGTTTGACTGTAACAGATAAGGACGATATCCAGTATTTATTCGGACAGATATTATTTTATTTGCGTTCCGTCCGTGCTAAATGATATAATTTCCTTATTTTTGCAGTGCTAAATAACAAAAAGGAATATTTTCCCCATGGCAGACATTAATTTAAAAGGAATGGGTGTGGCGTTGATCACGCCATTCAAGGAAGATGAGAGTGTAGACTACGAGGCGTTGGGCAAGCTGGTGGATTATCAGGTGCAGAACGGTACGGATTATCTGGTAGTGCTGGGTACTACAGCGGAAACCCCTACACTTACGGAAGAAGAAAAGAAAAATATTATAAGCTTGGTAGTGACTCGTGTACGGGGCCGTATCCCTATCGTATTGGGCGTGGGAGGTAATTGCACACGGTCTGTTGTCGAGAGATTGAAGACAGATGATTTCGAGGGTATCGACGCTATCCTCTCGGTCGTACCTTATTATAATAAACCTTCCCAAGAAGGGATTTACCAGCACTATAAGGCGATCGCCAGCGCTACTCATTTACCGATCGTACTCTATAACGTACCGGGGCGTACGGGCGTGAACATGACGGCCGAGACTACGCTTCGCGTCGCCCGTGAGTTCGATAACGTGATCGCCGTGAAAGAGGCTTCCGGCAATATCACCCAGATGGACGATATCATCAAGAACAAACCGGCCCGTTTCAACGTGATCTCCGGCGACGACGGTATTACTTTCCCGCTGATGACATTAGGCGCGGTGGGAGTGATCTCCGTGATCGGCAACGCTTTCCCCCGTGAGTTCAGCCGTATGGTACGTCTGGCCTTGGCGGGCGATTATGATAGCGCACGTACGATTCATCATAGCTTCACGGAGCTGTTCAGCCTGTTGTTCGTGGACGGGAATCCCGCCGGGGCGAAGAGTATGTTGAATATGATGGGCTTTATCGAGAACAAGCTTCGTCTGCCTCTGGTCCCCACACGTATCGTCACGTACGAGAAGATCCGTGAGGTGCTGCGGCAGTTGAGCATTAAGTGCTGATCCCCGCTTTACTTTCTTTAGATTTATCCTAGTACTTCATAAGAAGTACTCCAGTAATCCTATTAAAAGTACCGCAGTACTTTCGTTAAAGTACTGCGGTACTCCTTAGGTAGTACTACGGTACTTCCCCCATGGTACTACCACGAGCTTATACGATCCATATCGGCTTCATTAAGGCAGTCCGTGCCTTTCCCTTCATGAGGCGGTAGGCGATGTCCCAACTCCTCATTCCAATACTTCAACCTCGATTTCGGTCACTTCATTCTTTTATACCGCGCGGCCAGACGCTTACCTTTTATTTTCGCGGATATTATATTAAATAAATGAAGTGATGTTTAAAGCGATTGTCCATTTTTCTATTCAGAAGAAACTATTCGTAGGGTTGACAACCTTGTTTCTGTTTCTGGGGGGAATCTATGCCATGATGACTTTACCGATAGATGCCGTACCGGATATAACGAACAATCAAGTGCAAATCGTGACGGTATCGCCCACCTTGGCCCCGCAAGAGGTAGAGCAACTGATCACGATACCGGTTGAGATAGCGATGAGCAATATCATGAACGTGGAGGAGATCCGCTCCGTCTCCCGTTTCGGCCTGTCATTGGTGACGGTCGTGTTTAAGGAAAGCGTGCCTACCTTGGATGCCCGGCAGCTTATCAACGAGCAAATACAAACCGTGGCGGGAGAGATCCCCACGGAGCTGGGCACCCCGGAGCTGATGCCTATCACGACCGGCCTGGGCGAGATCTACCAATACGTGTTGAGGGTGAAGCCCGGTTATGAGGATAAATACGATGCCATGGAGCTCCGTACGATACAAGACTGGATCGTGAAGCGGCAATTGAGCGGCATACCGGGTATCGTGGAGATCAATAGCTTTGGCGGCTATCTGAAACAGTATGAGGTGGCGGTAGATCCGGATGCCCTTTATTCCTTGAATATTACGATCGGCGAGGTGTTCGAGGCACTCAACCGGAATAACCAGAATACGGGCGGCAGCTATATCGAGAAAATCAATAAGGCTTACTACATCCGTAGCGAGGGAATGATCGGCAAGATAAAGGACATCGAGCGCATTGTCATCACGAACCGTGGTGGGATACCGATTCATATAAGCGATGTAGGCTCGGTCCGTTTCGGTTCAGCCAAGCGTTTTGGTGCCATGACAAAGGATGGCGAGGGAGAGTGCGTGGGCGGTATCGCCATGATGTTGAAGGGAGCGAATGCCAACGTGGTGACCAAGGAACTGGAGGCACGGGTCGAAAGGGTACAGAAAATATTGCCGGAAGGTGTTAGCGTGGAGCCTTATTTGAACCGTTCGGAGCTGGTGGACCGGAATATATCCACGGTGATCCGTAACTTGATAGAGGGGGCGTTGATCGTCTTCATCGTATTGATCATCTTCCTGGGGAATCTGCGGGCCGGTTTGATCGTGGCCTCCGTGATCCCGCTGGCGATGCTTTTCGCTTTTATCTTGATGCGTGTTTTCGGTGTCTCCGCCAACCTGATGAGCTTGGGGGCCATCGATTTCGGTATCGTGGTAGATGGCTCTATCGTTATCGTGGAGGGAATATTGGCGCATATCTATTCGAGACGGTTGATGGGGCGCACGCTCTCCGCCGAGGAACTAGACCGGGAGGTAGAGGCCGGGGCCGGCAACGTAGCCCGGAGCGCCACCTTTGCCGTATTGATCATCCTGATCGTCTTCTTCCCGCTGCTAACGCTGACCGGGATAGAGGGTAAGTATTTCACCCCCATGGCGAAGACCTTGGTGTTTTGTATTATCGGGGCTTTGATCCTCTCGCTGACATACGTGCCGATGATGGCCTCCCTATTCCTAAAGCGTACGATCTCATCGAAGCCTACTTTCGCCGATCGTTTCTTCGGGAAATTAAATGAGGTTTACAGGCGTACGCTTCATTTCTGCCTACGCCATACCTGGGGGACGATCACTTGTTCGTTCGCCGCTTTGGGAGTGGCTCTTTTCTTGTTCACGAGGCTGGGAGCGGAGTTTATCCCTACGCTGGATGAAGGGGATTTCGCCATGCAGATGACGCTTCCCGCCGGTAGCTCACTGACGCATAGTGTCGAGCTGTCGAGGCAAGCGGAAGAGACCTTGATGAAGAACTTCCCGGAGATCAAGCACGTGGTAGCCAAGATCGGAACAGCCGAGGTCCCGACCGACCCGATGGCGGTGGAAGACGCGGATATCATGATCGTGATGAAACCTTTTAAGGAATGGACCTCGGCCTCCAGCCGCGCGGAGATGGTGGAGAAGATGAAGGCTTCCTTGGAGCCGATTACGGGGGCGGAGTTCAACTTCAGCCAGCCGATACAGCTTCGCTTCAATGAATTGATGACGGGAGCCAAGGCGGATATCGCGATCAAGCTCTATGGAGAGGATATGGCGGAGCTTTATAAAAAGGCGAAGGAAGCCTCTCTTTTCGTGGAGCAAGTACCGGGAGCCGCCGATGTGATCGTGGAGCAGGCGATGGGCCTTCCGCAGTTGGTCGTAAACTACGATCGTGCCAAGATAGCCCGTTACGGGATGAATATAGAGGAGCTGAACACGATCATCCGCACGGCTTATGCGGGAGAGGCGGCGGGTGTCGTTTTCGAGAATGAGCGACGTTTCGATTTGGTGCTTCGCCTGGATAACGATAAAGTGTCGGATCTGAATCTGGATAAGCTCTTTGTACGGACTGCCGAGGGCGTTCAGATCCCGGTTAGCGAGGTCGCTACGATCGAGCTGGTCGATGGGCCTCTACAGATTAACAGGGATGCCACGAAACGCCGTATCGTGATCGGGGTGAATGTCCGCTACGCTGATATCCAGCAAGTCGTGCGTAATATCCAAGAGACCTTGGACAAGAATATCAAGCTGGAACCGGGATACTACTTTGAGTATGGCGGACAGTTCGAGAACTTACGAAACGCGATCAATACGCTTACGGTCGTGATACCGGTCGCCTTGTCATTGATCTTATTGCTATTGTTCTTTGCCTTTAAGAGCGTTACTTACTCGCTGGTGGTATTCTCTACCGTCCCGTTATCCTTGATCGGCGGTATTCTGGCGCTTTGGCTACGAGGGCTGCCTTTCAGCATATCGGCGGGTGTCGGTTTTATCGCCTTGTTTGGCGTGTCGGTCTTGAATGGTATATTAATGATTAATCACTTTAATGACTTACGGAAACAAACTAAATATCAAATGACAACAAATCGTATCATAGCGAGAGGATGCCCGCATTTGCTCCGTCCCGTGTTCTTGACCGGCCTGGTGGCTTCCCTGGGATTCGTGCCGATGGCGATAGCGAAGTCGGCGGGAGCGGAGGTACAACGTCCGTTGGCGACGGTCGTGATCGGCGGCCTGATTGTCTCCACGATCTTGACGTTGATTATTATCCCGGTATTTTATCGATTGGTAAATAGCTCGGTCGCTTGGAAGCGCCAACGCTGGCTGAAGCGTATATTGCCGTTTCTTCTCTTCTTAGGCATCCTGTTCCCCGCGCATGCCCAACAGACGGTGTCGTTGGAGGAAGCCGTGACGATCGCCTTGGAAAATCATCCTCGCCTGAAGACTGCCACGGCATCCATTGAACGTAGCCGCGCCTCGCGGGGAGAGAGCTGGGAGGTATCGCCTACGACCTTTAATTATTCATGGGGACAGATCAACGGTGAGACCCGAAACGACAACCAGATCGAGATCACGCAATCCTTGGGATCCCTGTTGACCCCATTTTATAAGAACGCCTTAGTAAGCCGGCAAGTCGCCACGGGAGAATATTACCGAGACTTGGTGAAGAAGGAGATTACGGCCGAGGTGAAGCGGGCATGGGCTTATTATCAATATGCCTTTCATCTATGTGCCTTGTATAAAGAGCAGATCGAGTGGGCCGGGCGTTTGCGGAAGGCGAGCCAGTTGCGTTATGAGCAAGGGGATATCACGCTATTGGAGCGGAATATGTCATCTACCTTGGTAGCCGATCTGCAAACCCGTTTGTCGCAGGCGGAGGAGGAGGCGCAATTGGCCGCTCGCCGCTTCTCTTGGACTTGCTATTCGGATCGTCCATTACTGCCCGTGGATACGACACTGGCTTTACTTCCCGCCCGCGTCGCCGAGATCGTCCCGTCCGATGTCCACCTGAATTATTTCCAGAGCGTGGCCGATGAGAAGAAAGCCATGCTCCGTATCGAGCGGAGCCGTTTCTTCCCGGAACTATCGGTGGGATATGTACGTCAGAAAATAGCTCCGTTGAGCGGTCTGAACTCTTGGATGGTCGGGGTCTCGTTTCCGATATTGTTCTTCCCGCAGCATAGCCGGGTAAGACAGGCGAAGATCGATTCCTATATCGCCCGCACGGAAGCGGAGAGCAACGTCCGTCAATTGAATAACAAGGTGGAGGAACTGAGCGTCGCGCTCCGTAAGGAAGGAGAGAATATCCGCTATTATACGACTGGCGCTTTGCCGGAAGCGGATGCTTTGTTGAAGAGCGCGACCGTACAGTTTAAGGAGAACGAGACGGATATCACGCAGTTTGTCCAAAGCCTGAACACCGCCCGGGAGATCCGGCGTGGATATATCGAGGCCGTGTATGCGTATAATATATCGGCGCTAGAGTTGGAGTTGTATAGTAGATAACCAGAAAAATAGTATAAGATGAAAAAGATATGGATTCCTGCGGTTCTTATGGCATTGGCCGCATGCAGTATGACAAGCAATACGGAGAAAGGACAGGCCGACTCGCAAGATACGACAGCCCAACCCGCGATTTCTCCAGTAACAGAAAGTATGCCATCCGGGCCATCCGTAGACAGCGTGAAGGTGGATGGGATTTCCTCGGCTACGGCTCTTCCGAACCACTCTTCTTTCAACGGGATCATGGTAGCTCCCCCGCAACGGCTAGCTACGGTTACCTTGACGATGGGAGGCACGGTTCATGGCACTACGCTGCTTCCGGGCGATTACGTAAAGAAAGGTTCGGTAATCGTCAGCTTAGAGAATCCTGACTTTATTACGTTGCAACAGACCTATTTGGATGCCCATGCCCAAACGGAATACCTAGAGGCCGAGTATAAAAGGCAACAGCGTTTGAGCGAGCAAGAAGCGGCCTCGCAAAAACGCTTCCAGCAAAGCAAGGCGGATTATCTTTCCATGAAGAGCCGCCAAGATGCCGCCGCTGCGCAACTCGCTATCCTGGGTGTCTCCGCCAGCGATCTGCTGAAAGACGGTATCCAACCTTATTTGGAGGTAAAAGCGCCATTAAGCGGTTATGTCGCCGGGCTGTCCATCAATCTGGGTAAATACGTGAATGCGGGCGCACCGATCTGCGACGTGATCGATAAAGGCGAGACCCTTCTCTGCCTGACTGCTTATGAGAAGGATCTATCGGACTTATCCGTAGGAAACCAAGTGCAGTTCCGGGTGAATGGGATGGGGAAGGAAACCTTCCATGCGATCTTGATCTCGATCGGGCAGGAGGTGGATGAGACGAGCCGCTCCTTGGAAATGTACGCTCGGGTGAAGGAATCGAATCCTCGTTTCCGTCCCGGTATGTATGTTTCCGCCCGGGTAGAGAAGAAATGACTATCTTTGCCTTCATGAAGCGAATGAATATAAAGAATAAATATGTGTTCTCGTTGGTCATCATATCGGTTATGGTGGCCTTCTTGATCCATTTCCCGGAATTGGTGTCGTTGTTCGATGTTACCGGGCAGAACGCTCTTTTCCCGGATATGTCGATATTGGATGTAGCGAATGAGGTCTTTTTCACCTTCGTGTCTCTCTTGCTACTATTCGCGATGAATACATATGCCTTTGGTTTTAATCGGCCGCAAGTGCATATCTCTTGGCAGAAGGTCCTTCTCTCGTTCGTAATGACTTGGTGCGCGAATAATTTATTAGGAAAAGGTTTCGTGTTCTTGCACCATCAGTTTGATATCCCGGCGATCGACGCTTTGGTGCATCATTATCTGCATCCGTTGAGGGATTTTATCATGTCGTGCGTGGTTACGGGTAGTTGCTATATGATTTACCTGATTCGTCAAAGCCAGCAAGTACAGGTAGAGAATCAGCAATTGCGGGCGGAGAATCTCTTGAATCAATATGAGGCATTGAAGAGCCAGCTCAATCCCCATATGTTGTTTAATTCCTTGAACACGCTCCGTTCCCTGATCCGGGAGACTCCCGGGAAGGCACAAGAATATTTGCAGGAGTTGTCGCGTGTCTTGCGTTATACCTTGCAAGAGAATGAGTGCCGTAGCGTTACTTTACGGGAGGAGATGGATTTCGTGAACGCTTATATCTTTCTTTTGAAAATGCGCTATGAGGATAATCTGGTCTTCGATATAGACTTAGGAAAAGAACACGAGTCTAAGCAACTGCCTCCTATGTCCGTGCAGCTTTTGATAGAGAACGCCGTGAAGCATAACGAGATCAGCAACCGTCATTCATTGGCCATTTCCGTTCGTGCAGACCAAGATCGCTTGACGGTTAGCAATCCCATCCAGCCAAAATTGACCCATAGCAGAGGTACCGGTATTGGCTTGGTGAACCTGAGCAAACGTTATAACCTCTTGTATAAGAAAGATATTTCCATAAAAGAAGATGCTAGTATATTCAGCGTAACAATCCCTTTGATATGAAAGCTTTGATCATAGAAGACGAGAAAGCGGCCGTCCGTAATTTGGTGGCATTGCTGGGAGAGGTAGGCCCGGATATCGAGGTGATCGATGTCCTCGACAGTATTATGGATAGTGTAGAATGGTTTCAGTCGCATCCAATGCCGGAACTTATCTTTCTGGACATCCATTTGGCGGATGGTTCGGCCTTCGAGATCTTCGGTCATGTAACTATCTCTTGCCCGATCATTTTCACGACAGCCTATGATGAATACGCGCTGAAGGCGTTTAAGGTGAATAGCGTGGATTATCTGCTGAAACCGATCGACGCGGATGATATACGGAAGGCTTTAGATAAACTATCGCGGTTACAATCGCCGGCCGTGCGGAAAGAGCCGATCGATTATTCTGCCATCATGCAAGCCTTGAGGCGTGCGGAAGGATATAAAACGCATTTCTTGGTCCCTATGAAAGGGGATAAACTGCTGCCTGTTTCCGTGGATATGATCTTATTCTTCTATATAGCGGACGGAAATGTAAAGGCGGTGATGACGGACGGGAAAGAATACCTTTTCACGCAAACCTTGGATGAGCTAGCCGATAGCCTTGATCCCGTCTTGTTTTTTAGGGTAAATCGTCAATACTTGATATCCAGAAAGGCGGTGCGGGATATCGATCTCTGGTTCAACGGACGCCTCGCGATCAATTTGAAAGTACCCGACTTGGATCGTATATTGGTCAGTAAGGCGAGAGTGCCTGAATTTAAGACGTGGTTTACGTCATGATAGACGTATCATCAGGAGGGTTGTAGGGGTGGAGCACGATGAACCGGGCTCCCTGCCTATATGTCGGGTCCAACTGAATGGAGCCACCTAAATGCTCGATAATCGTTTGGCTGATGGATAGCCCTAACCCCGTGCCCTGCGCGTATTCATTCACCTTTTCGAAACGCTCGAATATGATTTTCTGCTTATCCTCCGGTATTCCACATCCGGTATCGGTTACGATGATGCGTACATATCGCTTGTCCTCATCTATTTGATAAGCAAGGTTGATCTCTCCTTCTGTCGTGAATTTACAGGCGTTAGTCAATAAGTTTATCAATAATTGTTGAAGGCGTATCGAGTCTGTTTGGACATTCAATGGGTCTTCGGAAGGCTTATAGGTCAATCGAACACTTGGGAGGACCCGGTGCTCTACACTAGCCAAAGCGTTCTGGCAACAATCCGATAAGTTAACCTTCTCTATGATGAACTTCATATTCCCGGATTCTAGGCGGGAAAGGTCAAGAATGTCATTTATAAGATTGAGCAATAGATAGGAGTTATTATTGATAATAGAGACAAACTCTTTCTTTTCGCCGTTGGGTATGGATTCATCGGATATTAATTCAGAGAAACCGACAATCGCGTTGAGCGGCGTGCGGATCTCATGGCTGATGTTGGCGATAAACGTGCTTTTCATCTGGTTGGCGTGTTCCGCTATCTCCTTGGCTGTGCGAAGTTGACGCTCGGACTCCAATAAAGTATCCTTGTCTTTCATGAGCTCTCGTTGGTATCGGCGTGCCGAGCGATAGGACTCGTATACGATGTATAACATCACTAAAAGAACGATCGATACGATGGATAGGATAATCATCAGCAACTTTTGGGTATGCAGCTGCTGTACACGTAGCTGTAGCTCGTATGCTTGCATCTCTTGATTGTTCAGATCATGTAATGTACGGAGCTGATTGATCTGCCGGTTGAAGGCCTCGTTGTGCAACCTCTTGGTATGCTCTACTACTTTTCTGCTAAAGGCGAGCACTTCTTTATAACGTCCCAGCGCTTCGAGTGTCTCTACTTTCAACTCGGAGGTTTGTATGTCTACTTTTGTCAACTCGTTCTTATCTATGATATCCAGAGCCTTCT
This sequence comes from Parabacteroides sp., assembly GCA_028689545.1. Lineage (GTDB taxonomy): Bacteria > Bacteroidota > Bacteroidia > Bacteroidales > Tannerellaceae > Parabacteroides. The sequence goes on along the minus strand of JAQVCX010000025.1, from coordinate 22,359 downwards.
CATACATACCTATTAAATAGTAATACTTAGCGAAAGTGAAGTTGTAGCAGAATGTAGTATATTCATCTCCGCTTCTCTTTACGATTGGTGTCGCTTTCGATAAGGCATCTAATGCCTTATTAGGTTTGTCTTGAAGTACATACATATCCGCGTAGAAGATATACATTAACGTACGGCAACGATCCACGGGAAACGCGGTTCCCCGTTCTTCATTCTCTTTTTCCCTATCTTGGATCATCTTATCGTAACGAGCTAATAAATCCTTGGCTTCGGTGAATTGATTGGTCCGCAGATAAGATTCAATGAGGTTTCCCATGAATTGTATCTCGTATTCCGGATCGTCGCCCCGTTTTATCAATAAATCGAGGCCTTCCCGATAAGCTACTATCGCGTCGCTATCCCGATTTATCTCCTGATAGATTAAACCTAGGTTCTCGTTGCAGCAAATCAAGCCATATTCACTCTTTGTCTCACGGGCGTAGTTGTATAAACTGATCGCCCCGTTCATCGCTAACTCATAATTACCGTCCCATAGATCCATTTGGCAAATGAATCCCCGAGCGTCGAATAACGCGTCTGGAACCTCATCATTGGTAGCGGCCAATGAATCTATCTTATGCGACCAGTAAATCAAGCTATCCCTGTGTTGCCGGTTGTAATAATGACGGGATAAATTGCTCCACGCATAATATAAGGATGCCTGGTCTTTCGGCGTGGAGCTTGCCACATCCGTCAATTTGTTTAGGTAAATAACCTCCATGGGCGTTTGCCTATACATTGCCGCTAAATCTTTATATAACTTTATCTGCTTATCTACGGTTGGCGAGGACTTTAATAGGGATAAAAGACCGTCTTCCCTTTGTTGGGTAGTACGGATGCTTTCCGCTAGGGAAAATAAGGGTATCATTAAATAGATAAATAATACGAAACAGGTATTCTTCATGATATTGTATGATGTTCAATACAAAAATACATTTTAATATTAAATATCAAGCGTATATTAAGATATTTTTAAGCATAAAAATGTCCGGTAGGAAGATATGAGATAAGTCCCTACCGGGTTGTTATACTATTTATGAGTACCTTATAGTTTCTTTTTCAGCGTAAAGAAAAAAGTGACACCTTTCCCCGGACTGCTCTTCGCTGATATTTGTCCTTTATGAAAATTAACACCGTTTTTAACGATGGATAATCCTAATCCCGTTCCTCCGATCTTCCGACTACGCCCTTTATCTACCCGGTAGAAACGTTCGAATATGCGATTTATATGTTCTTCCGGAATGCCCACTCCATTATCAGAGAAGCTGAAGTAATAATATTTAGGATCTTCTTTATAGCAGTTGACGGTAATCTTTATGTTCTCTCCCGCATAAGCGATCGCGTTGTCATATAGATTCCGGAATATGGAATAGAGCAGGGAGTTGTTCCCGACCACGGTCGGATCCCCTGGGAGGATGATCTCAGAAGTGATATGTTTTTCTTCCATCTCCTTGGAGCATTCTTTTTGTATCTCGGCGATTAGCTTCGTGATATTTACTTCCGTGAGGTCGAACATCTCGGATGCCTCGTCGAGCCTGTTTAATACGGAAATGTCTCGTAATAATCCTGTAAGGCGGGTACTTTGCGAGTAACAACGTTCCAAGAAAAACTGGCGTTTGTCCGGGCTCAAGTCCGGGTTGGACAGGATTGTCTCCAAATACCCTTGAATACTGCTGACCGGTGTTTTTAGCTCGTGGGAAACGTTTTGCGTAAGCTGGCGTTTCATCCGGCTTTCCTCTTCTTGACGGGATATATCATTAATAGAAATCTCATAACTGTTATCGAGGAATAATATACATTCGATCAAAAATATTTTACCGTCCTTGTCGATAGTTGTGGATTCTCTCAATACTTTCTTTTTCCTGTTCATATTCCGGATATTCTTACTCAAGAAGGTACGGATAGGCTCTAGCTCGACTGTATCGGTAGCGTCTTCCACTTGGTGGATCTGCGTGTCGGACATGACATTTATGAATTGAATGAATAGGATGTTAGAAAGAATCTCCCGTCCCTCGCTTGTGAACATGGCGAAGCCTTCCTTGGAATATTGGAAATGCTTGATAAGCTTTTCCCGTTCCATGGATAACTCGTTTTTCGCTTTCTGTTGCCGATGGTACAAGGTTACGATATTCTGTGAGATATCGCCTAGCTCATCGTTGGGAAAAACATAATCGACCACAGGCATTTGATCCTTCTCTACGTTTAAGGCGAAATCCCTCAGTTTGGATATCGTTTTCCCGATGCTGAAAGTGAAACGGGAGAGGACAAAGAAGAAGATCAAGGTCATCAATGCCATGAAATAGATGAAATCCTTGTTTACCGTCAATATCCCTTTTACGTATGGGTCATAATGCAAGGCCGAGCGGTAGATATAACCTCCTATATTCGATGCCGAATAAAAATACCTTTTTCCCGTGGATTCCGAGGAGCGGATAGCGAATCCTTCATTATATAATCGGGCTTTGCGTACTTCGCTTCGGTCGTTATGATTATTGAACTCGTCTGTCCCGCTATTATCAAACAATACGTCGCCGGACGGATCTATAATGGTTACCCGTAAATCTTTTTGAGGAATGTCTTCCATGAAACTTGTTACGGTCTTGTCGATGTCCGTGCTTTGTTGGCATTTGCGGAACAATTGGTAATTATAGTTACTCAACACGTTATTCAACTTCTCTTGCGCGAACTCTCTTTCCCGCTGATATTGAAATAGCAGGAAACAGATCGTAAAGCCCAAGAACATAAAGAAGATCGACCAGAAAAGCCGTTGGCTAAACGGTATCCGGTGTCTTTTCTCACCATCTATTTTTACCATGATTCAACGACAATATTAGCATTCAAAACAATAACCAAAACCTAAACGAGTTACGATGTTCTTTCCATAAGGACCTATTTTCTTACGTAACCGGGTGATGTTGACATCGATCGTACGGTCTAGAACATATACCTCGTCTTTCCAGATGCGAGATAGTATTTCCTCTCTGGAGAAGACGTTCCCTTTATTTTCCAATAGAAGTTTTAGTATCTCAAACTCTTTTTTGGTCAATGGTACTTCCACCCCGTCTACCGTAGCCTTGATACGTTTCGTATCTAGGGCTAATGTCTCATATTCGAGTTTCTCTACCTCTTTTTCTTTTGATTTCTCGGCGGTCCTTCTTAGCACGGCCTTCACACGTGCTATCACTTGACGAATAGAGAAAGGCTTGGAGATATAGTCGTCCGCCCCGAGATTGAACCCCGTAAGCATATCGTTCTCCGTATCTTTGGCCGTGAGGAAGATGATGGGGATATTTACCGTTTTCTCGTCCTGCTGCAGGATACGTGCCATCTTGAAACCGGAGATTTCTCCCATCATGACATCCAACAATAATAAATTGTAAACCGCCAAATCCTTTTTCAAGGCCTCTTCCGCACTATAGGCGGTATCTACTTCAAAACCTTCTATTTCCAAGTTGAATTTGAGGATCTCACACAAATCCTCTTCATCATCCACTACAAGAATACGAGTTGCTGTCATAATTTGTTCTGTTTTTAAAAAGAGGGCCTTACAGCTCTCTCTATACAAATGTAATTTATTTTTGACAAAGAACGGATATTCTTATTTCGGAGAAATGAAATATATATTACATTTAGGTTAAGATAGCTCGCACTCTTGCTCTCCGAACCCGATCAAGGCGTTGAACATACGGATCCGGGTATATCCGGACAGATCCCCCGCCGGGATATCCCCCGCCCGTATCAAGCCCCTATCCAATAAACAGGCACGCGTCGTACCGCATAACAAAGGGCGTGCGGGAGTGATCCAAGAGGTACCGTCCCAAAGGGCGACGTTGCAAATGGAGGTATCGGTCAGCAAGCCGTCGCGGACTACCAAGATATCATCCCGCCCCGCTCGTTGGGCGAATAAATCATTTAGGCATTGGCGATCCGTACTCTTATAGGAATAATCGATCCCCTCGCACGCCACCAATCGCAAGGAACGAACCGGACGCATATGGTAGGGGGCATATTCCACTCTCAATACCTCACGGGCGTATTCCACCCGGCATTTGGTACGCTCCCGGTAAGGCTCGGGATGGATATAGTCCGCCAGATCGATCTCTTCCCTCGCCCCGAATAGATCCCTACGAGTGCGGTTCATACGGGCGTTGTGATACGGAAGGTTGTGTATCCGTCCCTCCTCGATACGGATCGTCTCCACGAACGTCCTTCCAGATATTCTCTCAATAGATGGGCACATATACTTTTTGTTTCATCTCGTTATACTCCGATCTCACCTCACTTTTAGAGGTGATACCCCCACCGCTCTTAAAGACAAATGAGCGGGGAGAGACTTGTTCCATAAAGCGGATCATCACGGCGCTGTCTAAATCCTGGCCATCAAAATACCCCATCACCCCCGTATAGAAACCTCGCTCATAGGTTTCCGCCTCGGCGATGATCTCTACCGTCCTCTGCTTGGGAGCGCCCGTGATGGAGCCGGCGGGCAATAGGCTGAACAAGATATCCCCGACATGTTCGCCCCATCCCTCCGGCAAGCGGCCTCTCACCTCGGAGCTTACCTGCAACAATCTACCGTTATGCGTACGTAGCTCATCGATATAACGATACCGGGGGACACAAACCTCGGAGGCTACGATACTCAAGTCGTTCCGTATCAAGTCCACGATCGTGGCATGCTCCGCCGCCTCCTTGGGATCATCGAGGATACGCTTCCGGGCATCGGGCAGCGTAGCGTCGATCGTCCCCTTCATGGGATACGAATAGATGAGACTTTCCCGCGTCCGCACAAATATCTCCGGCGAGAATACCACGAAACGATCCCGCATCCACAGCCTATACATCGCCTTGCTGCGGTAGAAGATATCCTTCAAGGAGAGATTCGTGCACACCGGAGTGGCGCAGGTCAGGTTCACCAAATAAGAATTACCCGCATGGATATGCCGGGCCACGGTCTCGAACGAACGGGCGTACCCCTCGAAAGGGACATACGAGGGCAGCCATTCAACGGGCTCTCCGGATATAAGAGGAGAGGAATCCCGTAAGTTACGTTCGCGACCTGTATTCGTAAAGCCGTTCAGGTCGTACAATAACTCGGAGGGAGCGATCTCATCCGGACTCTCCACGTAGATTCGCTCTCGCTTATAATCAATGATAAAAAGGAAAGGCCGTCCCGCTTTTCCCATCTCGTTCATGCGACGGACGGCCTCTTCTTGCGTGTATACGTTCATTATACCAGGAATCGTTCTGTCAAACCACCAAATGCGTCGATACGGCGATCCCGGAAGAAGGGCCACCAACGACGTACGTTCTCACTACGGGCCTTGTCGATCTCTATCACACGTACCTCCTCCTCGTCATTCGGGAATACGGTCAATAGCTCACCTTGGGGGCCGGCCACGAAGCTGTTTCCCCAAAACTGGATACCGCCCGTTTGTCCCGAGGGATCCGGCTCATGCCCGGTACGGTTCACGGAAATGACAGGGAGTCCGTTCGCCACGGCATGTCCCCGCTGTATGGTCACCCACGCACCCAGCTGACGCTCCTTCTCCTCCCGCGTATCGCTACTTTCCCAGCCGATAGCGGTCGGATAGATCAACATCTCGGCTCCACGCATCGCCATCAGTCGAGCTGCCTCGGGATACCATTGATCCCAGCAGACCAGCACGCCAAGACGGCCTACGGAGGTATCGATAGGCTCAAAACCCAAGTCGCCGGGGGTAAAATAGAACTTCTCGTAATAAGCGGGATCATCCGGTATATGCATCTTGCGGTATTTACCGGCGATCGTACCATCTTTCTCCAAGACGACCGCCGTGTTATGATACAAGCCCGGGGCACGCTTCTCGAAAAGGGACAGCACCAAGACGATGCCTAATTCCCTCGCCAATGTACCGAAGGTTTCCGTCGAGGGACCGGGAATCGTCTCCGCCAGGTCAAACCGATTCGTATCTTCCGTCTGGCAGAAATACAGGCTGTTATGCAGTTCTTGCAAAACGACCAATTCCGCTCCCATATCGGCGGCCTTACGGATATTCACCTTTAGCTTTGCTATATTCGCCGCGCTATCAGCGGTATTCTTTTGTTGTATTAATCCTACTTTCATATTTAATATTTACATTGATCAATATCCAGTTGTAGAGACGGGGCGTGCCCCGTCTCATCCCAGCAAAATAGTAACTTAGAAATACTATCAGACGGTGGGAGACGGGGCACGCCCCGTCTCTACAACTAGGTATTATCATTGACTATGTTATTTATTCGATAAAGCCTTCCGGATACTGCATCGTCACACAATGCAAGGAGCCATGTTGCTTGATAAGCGGAAGGCAGTTGATGCCTACGATCTCCCGGTCTGGGAACGCCTCCCGTAAAGCCGCCTTGGCGATCTCATCCTTCGGTGAGTTATAGAACGGAACCAATACGGCCCCATTAATGATCAGGAAATTAGCGTAAGTAGCGGGCAAGCGTTCTCCCGTCCATTCCACCTTGTCCGCCATCGGTAGCGCGATCAAGCGGTAAGGCTCGCCATTCGCCCTCGTAAACCCCTTGATATCCTCCTCCATCGCCTTCAGTTCCTCATAATGCTCATCTTCCTCATCCTCGCAGCGGACATAAGCGATCGTATCCTCGCTACAGAAACGGGCCAGGGTGTCCACGTGGCTATCCGTATCATCGCCGGACAGATAACCGCTGGTAATCCAAAGAATACGATCCAAGTCAAATACGTCTTTCAAATAACGTTCCAACTCCTCTTGTTGCAAATACTCATTACGGTTCACGGAAGCCAGACACTCAACGGTCGTCATCAACGTACCCTTCCCATCGGATTCGATACTACCGCCCTCCAGCACGAAAGGCTGCATATTCACGGGAACCACCTCGTCGGAGAAGGTCCTCATCTGGCATAGGTTACGGGTAATCAAGTTGTCAAGATTGGCGGCATACTTCATTCCCCAGCCGTTGAACACGAAATCATAAAGCATCGGCGTTCCCTCATCGAAGACGGAGATCCCCCCGTGATCCCGTGCCCACGTATCGTTCGTATCCATCTCACGGAAAATGACACGGTCGTAATCAACCTTACCCAATTGTTCCCGTACGTCGGTCTCGTCCGGACAGACAATCAATAACTTCTCTCGCTTGATCACTTCCTTGGCGATAGCCACGAAACAAGGAATCACCTTGTCCAATATCGGGGCCCAATCTGTATCTTCATGCGGCCACGTAAGCTGCACGGCACTTTGCGGATACCATTCCGCAGGTAATATTACGTTATGTTTCATATTTGAATTGTTTAAATTGTTTCATAAGTACGATCGCCGTCACCACTGCCGCCACCGTATCGGCGATAGGCATGCTGATCCAGACACCGAGGGTGCCGAATAACGGGGGGAGGATGATCAGACAGGGTATCAAGAAAAGCATCTGCCGGGTCAAGGAGAGAAAGATCGCTTTCTTAGACATACCGATGGAAAGGAAGAAGTTGGTCGCCACCATCTGGAAGCCCACGATCGGGAATACGGCGAAGACGATATGCAGGCCATAAGAGGCGGCACTGATCAACTCCCCGTCGCTCGTAAACATACGGACGATCCACGACGGCACCAACTGGCAAAGCAAGAACCCCAGCGTAGCCACTCCTACCGCCCAGTACATCGTCAGCCGGGTTACGTCTGTCACCCGGGAATAGAGCCGGGCACCATAATTATAACCGGCTATCGGTTGCATACCCTGATTAAATCCCATGATAATCATCACGAAAAGAAAAGCGATACGGTTCACGATACCATAAGCGCCAATCGCCATATCTCCTCCATGCTCTTTCAATCCCCGGTTGATAAGGATCACGATCAAGCAAGAACAGAGGTTCATCAAGAACGGGGATAAACCGATGGCCAAGATCCCCTTCACGATCTCCGAACGTAGCTTATAAATGCCTTTCTTGAAATGAACGAGTTGCTTCGGTTTCGAAAAATGGACGAGCTGTCCGGTTAGCGAGATCACCTGCGAGATCACCGTCGCCCAAGCCGACCCCTCGATCCCCCAGCCAAAACCAAAAATAAACAACGGGTTCAACGCGCAATTGATAACAACCGACGCCAACGTAGCATACATAGCCATCTTCGGATACCCGGAAGAACGCAATACTGCGTTCAAGCCTAAATACATATGCGTGACCACATTTCCATACAATATAATTCGCATATAATCCCTTGCGTATACGATCGTATTCTCACTGGCACCAAAGAAATACAATACGGGATCAAGCATAAACAAGAAAGCGAACGTAAAGGCGATACCTAAGACGACATTCAAGATCAACACATTCCCCAATACGTTGTTCGCCCCTTCATAATCTTTCTGTCCCAGTTTCACGGCCACCAGCGTAGAGGCTCCCACGCCCACCAATGATCCGAAAGCCGCCGCAAGGTTCATCAAGGGAAAAGTCAACGCCAAGCCGGAAATCGCCAACGCCCCCACACCATGACCAATAAAAATGCTATCGCCCATATTATATAAGGAAGAAGCTGTCATTGCGATAATCGCAGGAATCGCATATCGCGTAAGTAATTTACCGATGGACTCGGTCCCTAACACCAATGGAGAATTTTGTTTTGTCATGCCGCAAAGATACGTATATTTCGATTTATTTTCCTATCTTCGCAAGGTATAAACCTTATGAATCTAATCAAATGGTAACCCTCGACGGTCGCACCCCGTGTGGGTGCGTGGATTGAAACTACCATCGCATGAAAGAAGAGTTGACAGAACACGGCGTATCGCTTATGCGGGTGGGCTGACGTGAAACCTGCGATAAACAAATTAAAGTGTGGATGAAAAAGCATGTGGGATAAGACGAGAGAAAGGCGATGAATGTACTTGAGGCCATGAACAGTATTGTTCGATAATTGTTTTATAAAAAGATGCGGGTTACTGTATCCTCTTTTTTATTTGATTCATTATTACCTAAAAAAGATTTTGTTTAGAAGAACCCTGATTCATATAAAAAGGTATCTTTGTAAAGAAGCCATATGATGAAGGCGGGGAATTGAAATTTATAGGGAGTGTTTGCCGAAAAATAACCGAAATGGAGATTTTAGAGTGCTTCGGCAAACAAATTAAAATGTAAGTTGTTGATTATAAGTTAAATATTAAACCGAAAGGCCATGGGAGCAAAGAAGAATTTTGTGTTGGACACGAACGTCATATTACATGACTATAAGTGCATCGAGAACTTTCAGGAAAATGATATCTATCTACCTATCGTGGTATTAGAAGAGTTGGACAAGTTCAAGAAGGGGAGTGAGCAGATCAATTATAATGCCCGTGAGTTTGTTCGGGAGCTAGACTTATTGACCAGCAACGACCTGTTCTTGAAAGGTGCCTCACTAGGACCGGGCAAGGGAACACTCTATATCGTGACGGGTGATAAATACCACGAGAAAATAGCTCTTTCTTTTCCGGAGAAGACTCCAGATCATCGTATCTTGTCTTGTACGTTGACGATCGCCGAGAAGAATCCGAAGATCAAGACAACCTTGGTCAGCAAGGACGTGAACCTTCGTATGAAGGCTCGTTCTTTGGGTATTCTCGTAGAGGATTACATCACGGATAAGGTCGTGAATGTAGATATTTTCGAGCGTGCGCAAGAGACCTATGAGAATATAGACCCCGATTTGATCGATAAGATCTACAGCTCTCCGGAAGGTGTAGACGCTGATTCGTTGGAGATCAAGTCCAAGCTCGACCCGAACGACTGCTTTATCTTGAAAAGCGTACGTAATAGCGTATTGGCTCGCTACAATCCGTTTACGGATAAGATCAAGAAGGTAGACAAAGGCTCTAACTTCGGTATCCAGCCGCGTAATGCCGAGCAGAGCTTCGCTTTCGAGGTATTGAACGATCCGAATATCAAGCTGGTGGGGCTGACCGGAAAGGCCGGGACTGGAAAAACGTTGTTGGCGTTGGCCTCTGCCTTGAAACAAGCCGGCACGTATAAACAGATACTTTTGGCTCGTCCGATCGTCGCTTTGGCGAATAAGGATCTCGGTTTCCTTCCGGGCGACGAGAAGCAAAAGGTCGCTCCTTATATGCAACCTCTATTCGATAACCTGAACGTGATCAAGGCTCAGTTCGCCCCGGGTAATCCCGATGTCCGTAAGATCGACGATATGCAGAAGAACAACCAGTTGGTGATCGAGGCGCTGGCCTTTATCCGGGGTCGTAGCTTGTCCGAGACTTACTGTATCATCGATGAGGCCCAGAACCTCACGCCGCATGAGATCAAGACGATTATCACCCGTGCGGGAGAGGGAACGAAGATGGTCTTCACGGGAGATATCCAACAGATCGACTCCCCGTATCTGGACGCTCAAAGTAATGGCTTGGCCTATATGATCGACAAGATGAAAGGGCAGGAGCTGTTCGCTCATATCAACCTGATAAAAGGCGAGCGAAGCGAATTGTCCGAACTTGCGTCGGATCTGTTGTAGAGCTATACCGGTCGTGTTGCCGGGTTGCTGGATTTGAACATCTATCATTGAATTCTTGTTACTTGTTAAATAGAAATTGGTATATTAGTGACGTTTTCAGTGATAGATGTTAAATTTAAAATGTAAGTTGATGAAAAAAAGTTTGTTGTATTTGTTTGCCGTGATTTGCACGATGGTTTTTTTTACGGCATGTGGTGATGATGATTCGAGTTCTTCGGGTAACTGGCAAGATTTGTCGAAGACGTATGAGGGGAAGAGCGTAAATCTGGTGATGGGAGAAGTGGCGATCCCTGTTGACGGTAAATCGGTCGTGATCGCAGCTTCCTCCGCGGAGAAGGTATCCGTAACCTTGAACAATATCATTCCCGAAAATAAGTCGGTTGCTATCGATGCCGCATTGAAGGAAGCGGACGGTACTTATACGTTTACCGGCGAGAGCACGGTTGGCGATTGCGTGGTATCGGTAAATGGTACGGTGAAAGAGGGCGTAGCTTCTGTTGTGTATACTCGTAAAGTAACTTCCTCTATCGTGGGTAATTGGAGCTTGAAAGCGGATGCGGGGGCTGTTTATGCGAATATAGTTACCGGAAATGCTCAGATTGACGGAATGGTTGGAATAGTTGCTCCCACTGTTAGTGGCCTTATTTGGAAAAAGGTTAGCGCCGTAAATGTAAACTTACCGGAAGATGGGATCTTCGATGTTTCTTGGAGACCTATAGGGGCTTCCGAGGATAAAGGAATCGGTGAGATCACAAAAATGGCAAGTATCCAATATTGCGTGGTAGACGGGAAGTTCATGTTAGCTATCGATAAAAATTATGTGACACTCGTGACAACATTATTGGGAGATAAATTGAAAGCGTATGGTATCTCTGTAGAAGATATTATGGCGCTTTTGGTTGATTTAGGTGGCTATTATGGATTACCCTTGAGTATGAATCAAAACGGAAACGAAGTCGCATTCTATGCCGATAAGGATTTGATTGTTTCTGTCGCTACCTTGGCAGCTCCGATTCTTCAACAAGCCATTACGGATCAAGATATAAAGGCGATCGTAGAGATGGCTTTACAGTTACTCCCGAACGCGAAAACGTTAGAGCTAGGGCTTAATTTCACGAAATAATTGAAAATAGCAGGTTGTAGAGACGGGGCGTGCCCCGTCTCTTACGGACTGATAGTATTTAATGTTACCATATTGTTGGGATGAGACGGGGCACGCCCCGTCTCTACAACTGGATGAATTTTATACCAATAGGGGAATTAATCAATTACCTTGGTGCTTTCTGATATAAGAATATCGCTATAACCGTATAAACTATATTCGGTATCCAAGCCGCCACGGCTGCACTCACATAACCATTAATAGCGAAGGTGGAAGTGACCGTCATAAACAGGATGTACGAGAAACTCAACGCCAATCCGATACCGATATTCATACCCATACCCCCCTTTATTTTCCGGGAAGACAACGACGCTCCGATAGAAGTCAGGATAAACGCCGCCATGATCGTGGCGAAACGCTTATGATACTCGATCTGGAAGGTCTGTATATTCCCGATACCTCTTTTCTTCTGCCGGTTGATATACGTATTCAGCTCGGGCGTTGTCATCGTCTCGCAATCATTCACGGAAATAAGGAAGTCCGAGGGCACGATGGTCAAGGTCGTATCCTTACGGGAGCCTTCGGTGATATGTTCCCGCATGCCATCGAAATCACGGATCATATAATCGATGACGGTCCATTGATAAAGCGAGTCGTATTTGATCGACTTGGCGGTCAGACGGGAGATCAATTTCTTCTCCTCGAAATGCTCCAGAGAGAAACGGTATCCCATGTTCGAGCGAGCGTCGTAGCTATCGAAATAGGCGATCACACCCGGCTCTATCTCCAATTGGGCGTTCTTCACGTAATCCACCTTCTTGTTGCGGATATACTTATTCTGGAAATCAATGCGGGTCTCGTTCGACGGAGGGATGATGTAGGCGTTCAAGATAAACGTCACGATAGCGATAATCGTAGCCGAGACCGTGTAAGGAAGCATCAACCGGCGGAAACTCATACCGCTGGCAAGCATCGCTATGATCTCCGAGCGATCCGCCAACTTCGACGTGAAGAAGATCACGGCGATAAACGTGAACAACGGGCTGAACAAATTGGCGAAATAGGGGACAAAGTTCAAGTAATAATCCATGATGATCGCCCTTAAGGGAACATCCGGATTCAAGAACTTATCGATCTTCTCGTTTATATCGAAAACGACGGAGATAGAGATAATCAAGGCGATGGCGAACACGTACGTGCCCAGAAACTGCTTGATGATATACCAATCGATCCGTTTTAGTTTAAATTTCATCTGTCTCGTTTTTTATAACCGGTTCGCTAATTGACGGACCATACCACTTTTCCACGTAGTAAAATCGCCAGCGATGATATGTGCCCTCGCTTCTTTCACCAGCCATAGGTAGAATGCCAGGTTATGGATAGAAGCGATCTGTAGGCCAAGCATCTCTTTCGCCTTGATCAGGTGATGCAGATAAGCCTTGCTATATAAGGTATCCACGTAGGAATGCCCGTCCGGGTCGACCGGCGAGAAATCGTTCTCCCATTTCTTGTTACGCATATTGATGGTGCCGAAGCGGGTGAAAAGCTGGCCGTTGCGCCCGTTACGGGTCGGCATGATGCAGTCGAACATATCGATGCCCCGTTCGATCCCTTCCAGCAGATTGATCGGGGTACCTACGCCCATCAAGTAACGAGGTTTATCTTTCGGCAAGATCTCGTTCACGATCTCGATCATCTCGTACATCTTTTCGGTAGGCTCGCCTACGGCCAATCCCCCGATAGCGTTCCCATCGGCACCCTTCCGCGCCACGTTCTCCGCCGCCCTCTGCCGCAAGTCCGTATAGACGCATCCTTGTACGATCGGGAAGAGGCTTTGCCGATAGCCGTATTTCGGCTCCGTGCTGTTGAAGCGGGCGAAACAGCGATCCAGCCAACGCTCGGTCAGGCCCAGCGATTGCTTGGCGTAATCATAGTCCGCGTCTCCCGGGCAACACTCATCGAAGGCCATGATGATATCTGCCCCGATCGAGCGTTCGATATCCATCACCTTCTCCGGCGTGAACATATGCCTGGAGCCGTCGAGATGCGAGCGAAACTCGGCGCCCTCTTCGTGCAGCTTGCGATTGTCGGAAAGGGAGAATACCTGAAAACCCCCGCTATCGGTCAATATCGGCCGGTCCCATGTATTAAACTTATGCAAGCCTCCGGCCTGTTCCAAGATCTGTATGCCGGGACGAAGGTACAAGTGGTAGGTATTACCTAAGATGATCTGCGCCTTCGTATCCTCTTTCAGCTCAGTCATATGTACTCCTTTTACCGTGCCTTGCGTGCCCACGGGCATAAAAATAGGCGTCTCGATTACCCCGTGATCGGTGGTAATCAAGCCCGCCCTAGCGTTCGATTTCGTATCGTTATACTGTAATTCAAATGTCATGTATCAAAAATTTGTGACAAAGGTAGCATTTTTCTCTTAGAATCCGAAGTCATCTATTTCTACCTTTTTCACCTCTTCCTCTTTGGGCTTCTCCACGAACTTGTGAACCTCGTTCGCCTTGATGATAATCGCTCTCATCGGGCGTACGGGACAGATTGACTCGCAACCGCCGCATCCGATACAAAGATCGGGGTTTACCTGCGGGATGGTCAGCGTGCCCTTATAAGGAACCATATGCACGGCCTGCGTGGGGCAATGCTCCGAGCAAGCCCCGCAATCCGTCTCCTCCGTGTTCACGATACAACGGTTGATGAAGAAGGTGGCGACACCCACTTGCGTAGTCGCTTTCTCTTCCTTGGTAAGCGGCTTTATCGCCTGGGTGGGGCACACCTCCGAGCAGACCGTGCATTCGTAATTGCAATAGCTATCGATGTAAGCGACACGGGGTTTCAGCATATAATCAAAGCCGTACTCCAATCCCGTGGGGCGAAGTACATGGCTGGGGCATTGGGTCACGCAAATCTGGCATCCGGTACATACGTCCTTGAAACGCTCTAGGCTGATCGCCCCCGGTGGTATGATAGGAGGCCATTTCTTGCCGTGTCTCTCACGTTGACGTTTCCCCTCGCCCCGCTGTTTTTCCACGCCCTCGGCGATAGCGGATACGATCGGGAGGGAGGCCGCTACGGTAGCCCCTGCCGTGAGGAACGTACGGCGGCTGTTCGTAGCCGTAGCCGTAGCCTGCTGGGGCGTATCTGTTTGTACGTAGGCAACTTCGGCTTCTTTCTTAAAGGAAGGCTTGAAGCGATATTGCAATCCTCCCTTGGCGCACGACGATACGCAATTGAAGCAATCCACGCAACGGGAAGTGTCTACGGTGAGGTTCTTGCTGTCGATCGCTTCCGCCTTGCAGGTATGCTCGCAATTGCCACAATGCGTACAAGCCTCTTTATCGAAGGAGATCCGGAAGAATGAGTATCGGGAGACTAGGCTTAGCAGTGTTCCTACCGGACAAAGCGTATTGCAGAACAACCTTCCCCGGAATACGACCATGATGATGAATACGAGCAACGCTACCAAAGCGGATAGCGCGCCGAATACCGTCACGTTGCTGATCGTGACGTGATAAAGCGTATAGTTGTCCATCCGCGCCAACCCGTCGGCCAGCAGGTTATTGCCCCACATGACGACCGGGCGGAACAGGTTGTTCGCTATACGGCCGAAGTTGCTGTACGGATCTAGCAACGTACATAATTCGATCATCCCGAAAACAGCCAATACGAACGTCAGCCCAAGGATCGAGTACCGTAGGATATTCAGGGGTTTATGATAGCTGAACCTGCGTACTCCCTTCTTTTTCTTCTTCCCGATACAGAAAACCCGGTTGATGATATCTTGCAATACGCCCGCCGGGCAGATCACCGAGCAATAGATCCGGCCAAACAATAAAGCCAATACGAGTTGGAAGACTACCAACCCCACCATTCCCCCCAGAATAGCGGGCATGATCTGGAGATGCAACAACGCATGCAGGCCGTCTGGCAATACATCGGCGAAATCGACGAAAAACAAGAGTATGGGTACGAAAATGAGGATCGCGAGTACGACCCGCAATCCCTTTAAGTAATTAGGCTTCTTCATCCTCGATTATATCTTAATACGTTTGATCGTTACGTTATCCAGATTCGTCGTACCCAGCTTCAAGGCCTCGCCTTTACCGATATGGCCTACGGCGGCCATGTCCAGTTTCGTCACCTGATTGAACAGGCGAAGGGCGGCGGTATCGATAGCGACGATATTGGTGGAGGCGATCAAGGATTTCAAGGTAGCCACATCCGCCGCGCTCTTTCCTTGCGGGCCGTTCTGGTGCATGATACGGTAAGCGTCTACGATGTTCAATACCGGTTTCTTTTGCCAGGTACAAATATCGGCGATGCATTGTTGCAAATCGTTCTGGTGGAAGAAGCGTCTGTCCCATACGATTCCCATATAGTTCTTCATGGCGCAAGTCATCTTCGCCCCACCATGGTTCTTCAATACGGGTACGTTGATCCATGCGTCCGCCTCGACGAGCGCCTCGTGGATCTTGGCGCTTTTTAGGTTCACGCCACCCGGGGTGGATACTTCCTTTAAATATTTCTCGTCGTTGGCGGGGATGTTGATACCCCCTTCCTCTTTCACGGCGGCTGCGATCCCGCTCGTCTCGTAGCATTTCTGCCAGTTGTCGCAGGTATGGTCGAACACGGTCACTTTAGAGGCACCGGCCTCCAAGCATTTCTTGACCAAGGCTTTCACTAATTTCGGGTTTGTGTTACCGGCCAATTCGGGAGTGCGATCCCAACCGATGTTCGGCTTGATCACGATCTTTTGTCCTTTTTTCACGAAGTTGCCGATACCGCCCAGGGCTTCCAAGGCTTTATCCAGCATCACTTCCGGTTCTCCACCCATCACGGCTACCATATCGGGAGCCTTCTCTACGGCTACGGTGTTCGAGGAAAGGGCGGCTTGCAAACCTTCAAAATTCAAGGATAGAGCTGCGCTTGCGATAACACTGGTCTTTAAAAAATCACGACGTTTCATAATGATGTACTATATTGGTTTATAATTGATTTATGGTACGGTCTTTCTTTACTCGCTTGTTCTTTAGGGCAAAGGTAATGATTATTTTGATACGGTTTCATTTGGATAGGGCAAACCGTAGCGAATTTTCATTACTCAGGTCTCGTGCTTGATTGCGTTGTAAAGATACGACATGCCGCCGGCGGGATTCCGGTCAACGGGGGTGAACGGGGGTGAAGTCGGGTAAATGGGGGTAAAACCGGGTAAACACAGTAGTATTTGGGGCATGGACACAATAGTGTTCGGAGTCAAATACAATTGTGTTTAGGGCCAAACACGGTAGTATTCGGAGTTGAACACAGTAGTGTTCCGGAGCGAGCCATGCTGTGTTGCTGTAAATGGCTGGTTTATAGGTCGCCAGATCATGCCCTGATGGGCTTAAATGGTTCTCGCACTCACTTTCGCACTCATTTTCGCACTTACAACTAGCTGGTATTGTCGTGTTTAGCTTAAAAAAGTCACTATAATTCGCACTCACTTTCGCACTGCTATATATATAAATATATACTCTCTAATAAAGATACATAGAATAGGCAACGATTCGTTGCCGTTTCTTTTTTCTTTTTTAATAAATATGTTTACAAGCATACTTATTTGTTTTTTTTAATGCGAATAAATTGCTATATTGCAGAAGGAATAGGGGGAGAAATATAGGATGTTTATGGTCGCTAAAACAATGTATTTATTGGTTTTTATATTGGATATGTTTATTGTTATTATTAAGATGAAAAAATGATAAAATTTGCCATAAATATGGTGGTATATTGATAATATTTTTCTACCTTGCGAGGCAAAAAACAGATGGTATGGTTTTATATTATAGAATATCGTTGAGCTCTTTCGTGGAGAGCTTGGAGAAGACCTCGGGGCCTGATTCCTTTTTTACGATCCCGGCGAAGGGATTGATGCATATCGTGCCGCAAGAGGAGGTGGAGTATGGGCTTTCTTTGCTTAGGGAGTCTATCGGCTTGTATGAGGAGCGCAAGGGGATACCCATGGAAAAGAGCAAGAAAGCGATGCCTTTTTTCAGGCAAGATAGCCGGATGCTGGTAGGGCCGGAAATAGGCATGTATGTGATCTCTTTGTATGAGAAACCGGGTGAGCCGAGTGAGCCGGCCCGGTCCGCCGAGCCTTCTCTGGTTCTTGAGCTAGACTATCAGTCGCTGGGCGAGCTTTGCCTGTTCGAGAATTATTCCCTGTTGTCGTGTAAATATGAGAAGGAGCCTATCTTGAACCATTTTACGACACAATTGGAAAAGGAATACGATACCTTCTTTTTTAATGAGGAGCATACGGGCTTTACCCCGGACTCCCGTTTTTTCTCGATGCTGTGTAACGCCTGCCTGGAGGTGAGGCATCCTTCCTCGATGGGGGATAAGGAATGGCGATTGGCCTTGCTGCGATCTCCGGAAGAGGCGAGTTACCGCTATGAGCCTGGAGGAAGCTTGATCCCGTACGTTCCGGTATCGCTGCCGGCAGAGTGCTTGAGACGGGTTCATCTGGAGGCGTTCCAGCGGCAACCTCTATTATTTGGGACCTTGAACGGTTTCTTGAAAAGCAAGGGACTTCCCGCCGAACAATTATTAAACTTATCATAAGGAATGAAGACATTATCAAATCAGGAACTAACGATCCGTGTCGCCGAGCATGGAGCGGAGTTGAGTAGTATCGTGGCGAACGCTACGGGAAAGGAATATATTTGGCAAGCGGATCCCGCTTTCTGGAAACGTCATTCCCCGGTATTGTTCCCGATTGTCGGGAGCGTATGGAATGCCGAGTATCGAAACGAGGGCACCGTGTATCCTTTGTCGCAGCATGGCTTTGCCCGGGATATGGATTTTACGTTGATCGATGAGGCGGGAGACGAGTTGCGTTTCGCCCTGGGAAGTACCCCGGATACGCTGGGAGTCTATCCGTTCCCCTTCCTTTTGGAGATCGGGTATCGTCTGGCGGGCAATAAGGTAGAGGTGCTTTGGCGGGTGAGGAATACGGGGGACCGGACGATGCATTTCCAGATCGGCGCTCATCCGGCTTTCCTCTATCCGAATTATGAGGTGGACCAACCGGATCGGGGGTATTTCGCTTTCGATGTGAAGAAAGATCTCGTGTACCGTGCGTTGGCCGGGAAAGGGTGCGTAGGAGACGTGGTTCGCCCGGTACCTTTGGACGCGGACGGGTTGCTGCCGTTGAATATCCATACATTCGACATCGATACGTTCATCTTGGAGGATAGCCAGATCAAGCGGGTGGACTTATTGGATGTGGAGAAACGCCCGTATCTGTCGCTCACCTTTACGGCTCCGGTGGTAGGCTTATGGTCTCCGCCTACGAAAAACGCTCCGTTTGTCTGCATCGAGCCTTGGTATGGGCGTTGCGACCGGGTGGATTATACGGGTGAGTATAAAGACCGCGATTGGGTATGGCATCTGGAGCCGGGAGCGCTCTTCGACGCCTCCTATACGATTGAGATAGCGGGGGCTTGATCGCTATCTTGGTATTACCGGACACAGACGACGCAGAGCATGCGTTCGTCTGCGTGCTCTGCGTCGTCTGCGTCCAGTAATACTGACTTTTATATGTTGGCTATCTTATTCAATGGCTCCATCTTCCCGAACAAGATCAGCAGGTCGTCCGCCTCGATCATCAATTCCTCGGTGATATGGCTGATAACCTTGTATTCGGTCTGCGTGAGGCCGATCAGGTTCTTTTTCTCGTAAGGACGTTCGATGGCGACCAGATGGATGCCGAAATTCTCCTCGAAATCAATGTTCTTGATTGTTTGTCTGACGAAAGTGGCCGGTGCCTTGATCTTATAGAGATGTTCCGTATCGGTTACTTTATACCAATGCCGGAACAATCCGCCTAAGGACGCTTGGGCGGTGTACATCGTAGAGAAATCCTTTTCCGGGGTGATGATCTCGCTTACCCCGATCGCGCGAATCACGGTCTCATGGATCGAGGAGATCGCCCGCACGATCAGTTTGTCCGCATCCAGGCTTTTCAATAAGGCGACGGTCTGAACGGAAGTCCCGAAATCCTTGCCGAATGTTACGATAATGGCATCCATCTCACTCAACGGCAGGGTGCTCAAGGCCTCTTTATCCGTAGAATCCAAGGCGATCGCCCCCGCTATGTCGTTCTTTAGCATATCGACACGATGTAGATCCTTGTCTAAGCCGATCACCTCGTTGCCTACACGTGTCAGGTCCTTCGCGACCGCACGTCCTAAATTTCCTAATCCGATTACCAAATATTTCATGTCATCTTGTTTTTACATTAATATATTCTCTTGTGGATATGTATAATCCTTTCTAGTGTACTCTTTGCAGAAACTTACGAGGAAGGTCAATACCCCGATACGTCCTACCAGCATCGTGCTGATAATGATGATTTTCCCGATAGGGGTGAGGAGCGGGGTATAGTTGATGCTTAAGCCTACGGTGCTCAAGGCGGAGACAACCTCGAACAATAAGGAGAACAGCGGCGCCCCTTTTTCCGTATAGGATAATACCCACGTAGCGATCGCCACCCACATGAAATACATCATGATGATAGCGAATGCCCGGCGGATGGCGAATGGGGCGATCTCCCGTTTTCTCACTTCCACTTTTTCTTTCTCACGCGCGGCGTTCAGGGTCGTAACCAAGGCGACGAAGACTGTGGTCACTTTCAATCCGCCGCCGGTAGACATAGGGGCGGCTCCGATTACCATCAAGATCAACGTCAGCATCAAGGTAGGAGGGGCCAATGTAGCCATATCCGCCACGTTGAATCCTGCTGTTCTGGGCGTGACGGCACCTAAGAACGCATTCACCACTTTCCCCCGCAAGGAAAGGCCGCCCAAGGTATTGTCGTACTCGAAAAAGAGGTAGAAAGCCGTTCCGGTGATTAACAGGATCAAGGTAGATATAACAACAATGTACGTATGTACATTAATAATACGGGGCGTATGGATATAATGCTTTTGCTTACCGATCAATATCTTGATACCGTTCATCAGCAAGTGATGCAAGAGTTTCAGGTAATTGAAGACGATCGGGAAGCCCAGGCCTCCGAATACAATCAGCATGGCTATCCAGAAATGGAGGTTGTACTTATCCGCCACTAACGGATCGTACATATTGCCGCTCAGGGTAGAGATCCCCGCGTTGCAAAAAGCGGACACGGCGTGAAACATAGCGTAGAACAATTCCTGCCGCGTACCTCCCGGCAGGCTTCCCCGCACGTCCATATAAATAAAATAGGCACCGATCCCCTCGATAAACAAGGTCACGAAAAGAATGTTTAAGATGACCCGGAACAGTCCTCCCGTCCGATCCTCGTTTAACATATCTTTCAGCATCATCTTGCTCGTGAAAGAGGATTTCCCCATAAAGGAGAGGGCGAAGAAAGAGGTGAAAGTCATGACCCCGATACCGCCGATCTGTATCAAAATCATGATGATAATATGCCCGATATGCGTGAAACTGGTGGCTACGTCGATGGTGGTCAGCCCGGTTACGCACACCGAGGTCGTGGAGATAAACAAAGCGTCGATAAAGGGGATCGGGCGCGTGGTGGCGTTTGGCAACGACAGCAACCCGGCCCCGACCAATATCACGAACACGAAACTGAGCAAGAAAAGCAGCGAGGGTTTGATCCGCGCTTGCATCAGCGTGAACGCCTGCCGGGAGAGGTGAATCGTGCTAAGCAACAATAATAAGACGTACACGAAGAGAGATCCCGAGAGGAAAGACAAATAGGGCAAGGAGTGCGCTATAGCTTCCTTGAAAAACATCTTGCTGGATAATACGGCGAATAAAAGGAAATAGATGCTGATATCGAGATACAACATTTTCTCTTGTATGATTTCCTGGAGCCTCACCACGTACCGGAGCGTGATACCCGTGAAAAAAGCGAGCAGGATGAACGGGCGGGAGTGCTCTAGGACATGGACGGAATCGGGTGTCTGCACAAAGCCGAATTGGTAGATCAGCACGAAGAGAGAGGCTAAGGAGGCGAGTAGGATAATCGCTTCCGCTACCCCGTTCAATAATCCCTTCATTTTGCCCCAATAAATCAGCCAAGAGAAGTATATGTTTTTTAGGTTCATGTCCGATGTTTTATATATGGAACAAATGTAGGAAATAAAAGTTAGCGGTTCGTGAAACCGACTCCATTATTTGTTCTCAGGCTAATTGTTTTACTTACATTATGTGTTGTACAGCATATTGTACGATGTACGATACTGAAATATCAGAAAAATAATCGATTAGGAGATGAAAAAATATCTTTTATAATTGCTGTGTTTAGAAAAATACTTATATTTGCGCAAATCTAATTACTGATATCATGGATACACTAAACGAGAATAAAGAGATGCTTTCCCCATATGTCTCGGTAGATTGCGTTCTTCTCGGCATCAATGATGACAAGCTCACCGTGCTGCTGGCAGAGCGAAAAAGCGAGAAAGGTGAGTTGATCGGCCATAAGCTACCCGGCAGCCTGATCTACGAGAACGAGGATTTAGATGACGCCGCCTGTCGGATACTGAATGATTCGACCGGTTTGAAGCGTGTCCAACTGAAACAATTCCGTTGCTTCGGTTCCCCCGCCCGTACCTCGAACCTGCAGGACGTGATGTGGCTGGAGGCTACTTCCAAGGTGAAGATCGGACGGCTGATCACGGTCGCTTATCTCGCCTTGTGCAAGAATAGCAAGAAGACCTG
>JAQVCX010000135.1 GCA_028689545.1 Parabacteroides sp. | reverse complement strand
TGTCCGGGTTAACCTCGTTCATCAATAAGACAGAACAGGGTCAACCTCTTTTATTACTAAGTTGCAAACCTGTCAACCTGCTTTATAAATAAGACACTAAGTAGTCAACTAAAAACGTTAACATACACAGCCATAATCCCATCGCTCTCAAAACACAGTAGTATTTAGCTCCGAACACAGTAGTATTCATCAGCGAACACAATAGTATTCAAAGCCAGACACAGTAGTCTTTTTGCTTTGGATACTATTGTGTTTTGGCATAGATGTTTATTTTTCCTTAAGCTTATCTTGTAATATAGAGGGATTATTACGGCAATCCCAGATTGCCACGATATGGCAGGTCTCTTTTTCGTGGAAATAGATCAACTTATAATGATGTTTGACGACAAGGTATCTGAAACAGATCTCGTCATCCGGCAACATCAGTTCTCTCGCTCCTTGATCCGGGAATGTTTCCAATGCGCGTACGGCATCAAATAGGGCCTTCTTTATATTGTCGGCGGTTTGAGGGCTATGTTTTACCGAACGGTAATATTTGCAGATGTCAAACAGATCTTGCTTGGCATTTTTCTGCCATTTAATTTTCACCATTTTTCGGCCTCTTTTACTAGGTCGTCATGGCTTTGGCCTAGGCCTTGGCGGGCATCTTGTACGCCTTGGTGTACACGTTGTGTCAATTCGTTAACGCTATATTGACAAGGGCGTTCGACGTTCTTTCGCAGCTGGCACAGGTATTTTTTCAGCTGTGTCATCGCCTCTTCGTTATCTAATAGGAAATTGAGATTCTCGAAGATGTCTGCTCTTAATTCCATGGTTGTCATACGGATCCTCCTTATTCTTTAAATGAGTACTGCGAGCAAAGATAATGCTTATCTATTTAATTTACCGTATATTTCCTCGGGTAATTGAACGCGATCGCTAATAAGGCGCCGGCTCCCAAGAGATAGGGGTAGTAGAGATATTGCATGATCTCGATGGGGGAGACGTGTCCCAGCCCGGCGGCCATCAGCATCTGCGCGCCGTAGGGGATGATGCCCTGTACGAAGCAGGAGAAGATATCCAATAGGCTGGCACTGCGGCGGGGATCTATCTTGAACCGGGTCGCTATATCCTTGGCGATGGGGCCGGCCATGATCAAGGCGATGGTGTTGTTGGCCGTGCAAAGGTTGGCGAAGCTTACCAAGGCGGCTATGCTTGCCTCCGCCCCCTTGGAGGAATGGATGCGGGAGGTAAGCTTGAGAATGATCCAGTCGATGCCTCCGTTGTAGCGGATCATCTCCAGCATGCCCCCGGCCAGGAGCGTGACGATGATTAGCTCGCCCATATTCGTGATTCCTAATCCCATGGAGGCGTTCCAGCCCCAGACATCGAAGCCGCCGGTCCACAGGCCGACTATGCCGGACAGGACGATCCCGATGAATAGCACCAGCATGACATTGATCCCGCAAACGGCGGTTACCAATACCACCAGGTAAGGGATTACCTTGACCCACTCGATCGGCCCCGGTGTGTAGGCGTTCTCCACGCCGCTTCCCACCAGCACGTATATCAATCCGGTCAGGATCGCTATCGGGAGGGCGATACGGATATTCACCTTGAACTTATCGGACATCTGGCAGCCCTGCGTGCGGGTAGCCACGATGGTCGTATCGGATATGAACGACAGGTTATCGCCGAACATGGCTCCGCTCACCACTACACCCAGCATAAGGGCATCGGGCATCCCCGTCTTCTCCGCTATGCCGACGGCTACCGGGGCCAAGGCCACGATCGTGCCCACCGACGTGCCTACCGAGATGGATATGAAGCAAGCGGCTAGGAAGATCCCCGCCGCCAATAGGTTACCGGGCAGGATGGACATCGCCAGGTTCACGGTAGCGTCTATGGCTCCCATCGCCTTGGCGGTCTGCGCGAAGGCCCCGGCGAGGATAAAGATCAATACCATCAGCATGATATTGGTGTTGGCCGCCCCCCGGCAGAACTGCTCGATGCGGTTGCTCAATTTGCCTCCCTTGGAGATCGCTATCGCCACGATGGAGGAGATGACGAAGGCTACCGTTATCGGCATCTTATAGAAATCTCCCGCCCATATGGATACCGCCAAATAGGTCAGCAGGAATACGAGAAGCGGGGCGAGGGCAAGGGCGTTAGGGGTTCGTTGGAGGGAAGCCATGATTCTTATTTATGATTTATAATTTATGATTTATGCGTCGCGCCGCACTTCGTTTCTCGTTTAGAACGAGAAACGAAGCGCTATGCGTACGCCTCCTTTTTTGATGTTCGGTTGGTCCAGATAGGTCAACCGGCGGTAATAATCGATTCGTAATATCTTGAAGATGTTCTCCAGACCTACGCTGGCCTCTAGGTAAGGCGTACGGCCCATTGGCGAGGTTCCCTCGGGGAAACGGTATAGGCCGTTCGGGTCCAAGGCCGGGTTGTTTCTGTCGGTCAGCCCTCCGTAGAAACCGCTGAACGATATCACCTCACGCAGGCGTAGCCACTTCACGCCCGGGATGCGATTCAAGATCCATCCCTTCATATAATAGGTGAGGTAGAACGATACGTATTGGTCGCTCACGAACTCCAGCGCACGCATCATGTTGAAGGCTTGCGGTTGTATCGTGATGGACTGGTTGGTGTTCGGCATGATGAGCAAGGGGAAAGGCACCTTGTTCCAGATCTTCCCTCCCGTCACCATGGCATCGATATGTCCGAAGGAGGAGAGCCAGATCCGTTTCTCGGCGCTGATCTCCGTATGGTTGTAGTTGAAATCACTCCCCAGCACGTTCTTCAGCCCCATCTGGTGGGAGAGCTTGAATACGGGAGCGTCCTTGGAGAGGTTGAAGAGCGAGCTCTTGCCCGTACGTCCGTTGTAGGCGCGCTCGCCCGGGGCGAAGCGAAGCTGTGCCCCCAGCTCGGTGTTGGTGAAACTCTTGAGGTTCGTCAGCGTCCCGTCGGCGTTGTAGCGGTCGTAGCGGAGGGTTCCGGCGGCCTCGTTGCTCTCGTTGCGTGCCCAGGCGGTAAGGGTCAGGCCATTTAGCCATTCCTTCTGGTACTGGAGCATGGTCTTGCGGATGTATTGCATCATGGTGACGGGCTCGCCCACCTTCCAGGCCACGAACATATTGTCCTTGCTGGTGAAGAGGAAGTCCTGGCCGGGCGTATATACGTCGTACTCCTGGATGGCGGAGATATTGTTGACGGGGCTTTCCCCCTCGTGATATTTCTTCTTGTTCACGCTATAAGTCAGCTTGGCGTTATACTTCAGCTTACGGTCGTTCACGCCATAGGCCAGATAGCCGCTGGCGAACCAGTGCGGGTTGAGGTTGGCGGTCGTCATGCCTCCCACACGCATACGGAAGCCCTCCAGGTGGTTGGCGCTGAAGGTGGTGTTCATCGGGCCGAAATCGAACTTGCTATCATCCTTGTCCGCCGTGGTGGGTATGTATCCGGTGATCAATATCTCGGCGGTCTTGATGATGACGTTGAAAGCCGGCACCTTGCGGAGTTGCGCCAATAGCTCGTCGAGGGCGCTCTCTTTCTCCTTCAGGGGGACGTGGCGGTTGTGTATCCAGAAGGTGTCGGTCTGGGCGGTAGCCTCCGGCAGCTCGTGGGTGGGGCCGAGAAGGCCGAAGATCGAGTCGGCGTTTTGCACGTCGAAGCTGTACTTGTCGTAGTTCCTTAGCTGGTGGGCGTAGAGTTGCTGCGCTCCTTTCACGATATAGAAATTGACGTAGGTATTCTCGTTGGCGAGCACCCAAGTGCTATCCGGCGTGCGCTTGAACTCTTGCTCGATGCGCAGCTTGTCCACCCAGTTGAGGTTGATGTTGGCGGGGGTGTTCAAGAGGAATTTCTTCACGGCGTAGTCGCCGTCCAGCGTGATGTACAAGCGTCCCGTGAAGCCGTAGCTCTGGCTGTTTACGGGTACGAAAGCCAGGTCCACGCAGGGGTCTCCGGCCACGTCCACCGTATCCATGATATAATACTTATAATAAGAGACGGCCAGCGTGGAGGATAACGGGCTTACGAAGCGGTTCAGCAGGATGTTGATATTGTTGTCGAATATGTTTACGCCCTTGAATATCTCCTCGAGGTTGGCGGTGATGCCGCCCCCATCGTCCAAGCTCTCATCGATACCCTGCTGGCGCTTGGCCTTGGTGATCGTCTTCTCCACCTTGGGCTGCTTGCGGTAGTATTGGTCGGAGAGGGTCTCGCGGACGGAGATGGTGAGGATCGGCTTCCCGTTGAACTCCGAGGTGTCGAGGTAGTTCTTGATGAACTTGAATTTCTTGAGGAAGTTGTTCTTCTCCAGGTTGGGGTTGAAGTTGTCCAGCGACATGCTGAGCTTCTCGTACACCTCGCTCTGGTACTCGTCCTTCGCCTCGATGCGGTTGTCGTTCTTACGCTCGATGACGTTCTTGATCAGCTCCACGGCGGGGTTGTCCTTGCGGGAGTATTTCTCGCGCTTGGGCTTTACGACTACCTCGGCTATCTGGAAGGAGGTGGAGCTCAGTAATATGTTGAGATTGCTGTTCTTCTGCCCTGCCTTCAGGCGTACGACCTTGTTATCGTAGCCGAGCGATGTTACGACCAGGCTGGTGAGCCCTTTGGCGTTCTGCAGGCTGAAGGCCCCGTCGTCGTCGGTCATCGCCCCGATCGTGGAGTTCTCGAACATGACGGATACGTAGGAGAGGGGCTCTCCGCTGATGGAATCCCTAACGACCCCGGAGGCCGCGGTTATACTTTGCGCGTGTAAGACGGAAAAGCCTGCCATGAGCTGTAGCAGGACTATCAAGGTAATATAGCGAATAGATTGTATCATGTAAATGTTATAGTTACTCCTTCACGGATAATATCTGTGGCAAAGGTAGGTTTTTTTCGTGGGAGGGATGGAAGTCGGGTTATTAATAATCTTTAATCATTAAGGTGCGGATTACATGGGACACGGAGCGCACGGACGAGCACGGAGTACAAATCCGTGTTCGTCCGTGTGCTCCGTGTGCCATGTAGTCCTATTGTGTTACCTCCGGTTTCTCGTTGGCCGCTTTCTTGTCGGCGGCGGCTTTCACCAGCGCTATGCGTTGGTTGTAGAGGGCGTTGGTCTCGTCGATCAGCGTGTTGAGGCGGCTGATGAAGGTGGCGGTCACTTGCGTGGGCTTCACCACGCTTTGCGCGAAGGCGTAGGTGGTCATCAAGTCGTATTCCTCGTCCATGCGCAGGCGGATGCTCTTGGCGCTCTCTGTCGGGAGGTCGGCCCGCGTGTTGGCGCGTTGCTCGGTGAGCGCGGCGTATTGCTGGTTCTTCTCCTTCAGCGCGGCCACTACCTCGGTGAGGGTGATCGCCGCCAGCGCCTCGGGCATGCCGCTCTTGGCGAGGTCGGCCATCAGTCCGTCGATGGCGGCCGTCTCCTGCAAGTTGGCGAGGCGTGCGGCGCCGATGTAAGGTTTCATTACGAGGTATAGCTTCTCGGCGGCGGTGCGCTGTGCCGTCAGCGGGCTTTTCGTCATTTGCGCCACGGTGGTGGTGGTGAAGGTGAGCAGGTCGTCGCGCTCCTTGTCGAGGGCGGACATCTGCGCGGTCTCCTCACTGGCCGACGACTGGTTCACGGCATCGGTCAGCAGCGCGAGGTCGGAGCCATATGCCGTGCGCAGCTCCGCCGGGATTCCCAGCGGGTCGGTCGGGTCGAGGCTGATCTCGTCGGGCGATTCCGAGCCGCTTCCGCCGCCGTTAATCAGATTAGCATAGCGAGCCATGAAGGTGCGGTACTCTGCGTTGTTCAATCTCTGTAAGTATGGATTATTTACTTTCGTGATTTTCTCCATGTTTAATCTTTTAATTAGGTAAATAAATATAATTTGATTGTGCTAATATAAGAAGATTCCTCGTCTTATCAATCAAAAGTGGCATTGTTTTTTTTAAATTGGGCCTGCATGGGGTGCGGAGTGGTGTTTAAAAGTTTAAATCGGGCTTTCATGGGGTGCGGGATGGTATTTAAAAGTTTAAATCGGGCTTGCATGGTGTGCGAGGTGGTGTTTAAAAGTTTAAATTGGGCTTGCATGGTGTGCGAGGTGGTATTTAAAAGTTTAAATCGGGCTTGCATTGTGTGTGGGGTGGTATTTAAAAGTTTCAGCGGGGCCCAACCGTGATGGCCGGGCCTCGCCGGTAAGTCATTCCTATTCCCCTCTGGAGAGGGGGAAGGGGGTGTGTTAAATACATGCAAGTTGATAATTGATATGTTTGCACGTTACACACCCCTTGATCCCCTCTCCAGAGGGGAGATGGATAGCTTTTTGACGCACCTTCGCAGAAGCGGTCTCGCTGTACGAGTACGATCCTTCCCCTTGGCTCCAAGCCTTTCCGGATGCCAAGAGGGATAGGATGATTAGGAGGATGGTTGTCGTAGCTTTCATGACTTTTGTTTATTGGAGGAAGGGTTGTCTCTTCCGGTCTTTTTCCATTTGGTTGATGTAGTAAATCAGGCTTATCCCCAAGGTCCCATAGCAAAATCTATCCTCCCGGTTGAAAAGTATCGCGTATTTCGAGAAGTCGAATCCTTTTACGCCCTGTCCCCATGCGTGAAATATAGATTCAAGCTGAGGATAACGATCCAGCAATCGAGCCGGAGTTTCTACGGAATATCCAATGAATTTTTGGTTGATATCAAAATAATAGAGAAGAGTTACAGTCTTTAGCTTATCCAACTCCTCGTCTGGCAGTGGGGCTAGGAAGGCTCCAAGATATGGTTTCGTAAGCTCGTCGCGCACGATGGCGGCGAATTCTATAGGATCTACCTTGTCGCTATATCGCAGAAAAAACACGTTATTCATATCCGGTTCGCATTGTATCTGCAAATAGTCTTGCTTGGGTGTTAGGAGATCTGCCGCATATCCCTTATTTATACGTTTTAGGGTGAAATGCTCCGTCTCGATAAGCGAGTACGATCCTTTCCCTTGGCTCCAAGCCTTGCCGGATGCCAAGAGGGATAGGATGATTAGGAGGATGGTTGTCGTAGCTCTCATGACTGCGTTCTGCTTATTGGGTACGGGCTTTTTCACTTCGCTGCCTTTTCAACCAGTTGATGTAGTAGATAGGAAGTATGCCCAACTCACCGAATCCGAACCGCTCCTGACTTCATCACTTTTCTGCGCCATCACATAGCATAGATTGAAAATCAGATGATTAATATATAAAAGAGGGTGGCTTTGGGTGGCGCAAGCAAAAAACCGCTATATTTGCCCCATGTATATCC
>JAQVCX010000134.1 GCA_028689545.1 Parabacteroides sp. | reverse complement strand
GCGATCGTGATTTCCTTACCTAACTTTGTGAATACACGGGCCATATTGCCCCAACGCTTAAACTTTCTCGCTTTGCGAAACTCAAACGCTCTTCCCATATGTTTATCTGTTTATCTTTATTTTATGTGATTAAATTCTTATCTCAATTGAGCGCCAAGCTCTTGCTCCAGATTCGTCTGGATCTTCTTCATGATAGCGTCGATCTGCTTATCGTTCAAAGTCTTGTTCTCATCTTGCATAAAGAAGCTTACGGCATACGATTTCTTGCCCTCCGGAAGGTTCTTGCCCTCGTAAACGTCGAACAGAGAGACTTCCTTCAACAGCTTGCGATCGCTATCCTTAGCGATTTTCTCGATCTCGCTAAACTGTACGCTCTTATCAAGCAACAACGCCAAGTCGCGTTTAACGGCCGGGAACTTGGAAATCTCGGAGAAGGTTACTTTCGCCTTCTTGATCTCCTTCATCAATTGTGTCCACGAGAGCTCAGCGTAATAAACCTCCATATCGATGTCCAGCATCTTACGAAGTTTCTTGCTTACGATACCCATCGTACCCAATTGACGTCCGGAACCGGTCGTGATGCTTAAGCCCGAAGAATAGATATCGTTCGTCAAGTTGCCGAAAATAACACGTTTCATATCCACGCCCAAGCGGATCAAGATATTCTCTACGTAAGCCTTCAACTCATAAACGGAAGATTCCTCGTCGGGATGCGCCCAGTTGTTTTCCACCCGGTCGCCGGCTACCCAGATACCTAGGCGGTAATCCTCGCTAAACTGCGCCAAGGTCTCATCTTCCTTCTTGTTATCAATATTATAATCATAGCAATTACCGAACTCATAGAAACGGATATTGCCATTCTTACGCTTCATATTATACTCTATGCTCTCCAAGCCGCCGAGCAACAAGGTCTGACGCATGCAGTTCAAATCCGCGCTTAACGGGTTCATCAGCATGACGCAATGAGCTTCCGGATAAACGGACAGGTCCGTATAATAGGCGGAGCGTGTCAAGGAATTGTTCATGATCTCATTGAAACCGCAACCGCAAAGTTGCTCAGAGATCAAGTTCTGTAGTTTCCAGCTACGATCCGTAGGAGTCTGGTAACTCAAATTGGACTTCACGCTATCGCTGAACTCCACGTTATTATATCCGTAGATACGAAGAATATCCTCTATCACGTCTACATCACGCTGCACATCGATACGATATACGGGGACATGCACGGTCAAGCCCTCGGCGGTCTCGGAAATGATCTCCATCTCAAGGCTTGCCAAGATACTTTTCACGGTCTCTACCGGAATATCCTTACCGATCAACGTATTGATCTTCTGGTAAGTCACCTCAACCGTATACGGTTTCGCTACGGTAGGATAAACATCCTGTACGGCCCCCGTGATCTTACCTCCCGCCAATTCTTGTATCAACAAGGCGGCACGTTTCAATACATACATCGTATTGTTCGGGTCCAAGCCACGCTCGAAGCGGAAAGAAGCGTCCGTGTTCAAGCCAAAACGACGAGCGGTCTTACGGATCCACGTCGGATGGAAACAAGCGGATTCCAGGAATACGTCGGTAGTCTCCTCCGTCACGCCGGAATCCAGACCTCCGAACACGCCACCGATACACATCGGTTCCTCGGCGTTGCAAATCATCAAGTCGCGATCGGTCAACATACGCTCCACGCCATCCAACGTGACGAATTTCGCACCCGCCTCGGCCGCCTTGACGATCACTTTATTTCCTTTGATCTTACCCGCGTCGAAAGAGTGCAAGGGTTGCCCTAACTCATGCAGGATAAAGTTCGTTATATCTACTACGTTATTGATGGGACGAAGGCCGATCACACGCAAGCGGTTTTGCAACCACTCCGGGCTCTCCTTCACCGCTACGCCCTTGATCGTAAGGCCGGAATAGCGCGGACAAGCCTCCGTATTCTCTACCACGACCTCCACGCCCGGTGTCTCGTCGTCGATCTTGAAAGCGTCTACCGAAGGACGTCTCAACTCAGCGGGCTTGCCGTTTTGCTTCAAGTAAGCGGACAAGTCACGAGCCACGCCAAAATGGGAAGTAGCGTCTACACGGTTCGGGGTAATATCCACCTCCAGCACATAGTCGCTCTTTACATTATAATAATCTTTAGCTAACGTACCTACAACAGCCTCGGCGGGAAGTACGATAATACCGTTATGGTCGGTACCGATACCGATCTCGTCCTCGGCACAGATCATACCGTTGGACTCAACTCCACGGATCTTGGATCTCTTGATAGTAAAGCATTCATCACCATCGTATAGTTTCGTGCCGTTCACGGCTACTACCACTTTCTGTCCGGCGGCCACGTTCGGGGCGCCGCATACGATTTGCAAAGGAGCCTCGCCACCTACATTCACGGTCGTAATATGTAAATGGTCCGAATTCGGGTGTTCCTCACAAGTTAACACTTCACCGATAACCAGTCCCTCAAGTCCACCCTTAATGGTTTGGACCTCCTCTACTCCACCGGTTTCCAAACCGATAGAGGTAAGCGCCGCAGCAACTTCTTCTGGCTTCAGATCAAAATCAAGATACTCTTTCAGCCAATTGTAAGATATATTCATCGCTATAAAATTTATTCTTTAAAGAGACGACCTATATTGATAGCCGCCGAATTGACGGACAAAAGTACTAATAATAATTCAAACGATACAATAAATAGCCTCATGAAGTTCTAAAAAGACAAATACCGTAGCGTTTCTTTCCCTGGCCAATTGACCTATTTTCCCCTTCCATATAGTGGCGTGAGCATTTACATACGGAAGTAAGAGCGTTTACATATAGAAGTAAATCCATTTACATCTACATGTAAAGGCCTTTACATACGGCTGTAAAAGCTTTTACATATAATTGAAAATACAGGTAAATGCAATAGGCTGATAATCCGCATTTAACAGCCATCTAGAGACTCTCCCTATATCCCTATCCATTCATCCAAGACACTTAAATCCTCAGATTCGGGATCCTTTGATCCCGGATTATTGAAGATCCAAAAATAATAACGTACTTTCGCGGCTGATAAAACAACAAGAAACTTCTATTTATGCGTATAGATATACTTACCGTACTTCCCGAGATGATCGAGGGAATGATTAATTGCTCTATCGTAAAGAGGGCGCAAGACAAGGGATTAGCGGAGATTCATTTACATAACCTACGGGATTACACCACCAATAAATGGCGGCGAGTGGATGATTATCCGTTCGGTGGCGAGGCCGGAATGGTGATGCAGATCGAGCCGATAGACCGGGCGATCTCGGCGTTGAAAAGCGAACGGGAATATGACGAGGTGATCTATACCTCCCCGGATGGCGAGACACTCAACCAGCCAATGGCCAATAGCATGTCTTTACTAAATAATATGATTATCCTTTGCGGGCACTATAAAGGGATCGACTACCGTATCCGCGAGCATTTGATAACGAAGGAGATATCCGTAGGAGATTATGTCCTTACCGGGGGTGAGCTGGCCGCCGCTATCATAACCGATGCCGTGGTACGCTTGATACCGGGAGCTATCGGCGATGAGCAAAGCGCCCTATCCGACTCTTTTCAAGACGACTTACTGGCCCCGCCTGTTTATACACGTCCGGCCGACTATAATGGTTGGAAAGTACCCGAGGTGCTATTATCCGGACACCAGCGCAAGATCGACGAATGGCGCCTGCAACAAGCGCAGGAGCGCACGGCACGCCTCCGGCCGGATCTGCTGAAATAGCGGCGTTAAAAAAACAGGGCCGGGGATCATTCCACCCTTAATGATACCCCGGCCCCTCTATCCACAAACAATCATGGCTACAACATCACTCTCATTTGCTGAAACGTTCTTTCAATTTGGCTAACATGTCTTTCGTCATGGCATCCAAATCATATTCCGGCTTCCAGCCCCACTCTTGGCGGGCGCACGTGTCATCCAAGGAGTTCGGCCACGACTCGGCGATAGCCTGACGCAAAGGATCTACCTTATACTCCATCTGGAATTCAGGCATATATTTCTTTATCTTATTTAAGATGATCTCCGGATCGAAACTCATCGAGGCAATGTTGAAAGAGTTACGATGAACGAACTTCGTAGAGTCCGCTTCCATAATCTCGATAGCCGCGCGCAAGCCGTCCGGCATGTACATCATATCCATGAAAGTACCGGCTGCGATCGGGCAAACGAATTTCTCGCCCTTAGCGGCCGAATAATAGATATCGACAGCGTAATCCGTCGTACCACCACCCGGAGGTGTTACATAAGAGATCAATCCCGGGAAACGAACCGAACGTGTGTCCACGCCGAAACGGATATTATAATAATCGCTCAGCAACTCACCGGATACTTTCGTCACGCCATACATCGTACGGGGATTGCGGATCGTGTCTTGAGGAGTCTTGTCTTTCGGCGTATTGTTACCGAAAACACCGATCGAGCTCGGCGTAAATACAGCGCAGTGCATCTCACGGGCTACCTCAAGTACATTGAATAAGCCCCCCATTCCGATCTTCCACGCCAACTGAGGTTTAGCTTCCGCTACTGCCGACAAAAGAGCCGCCAAGTTGTAGATCGTATCAATATTATATTTTGATACCGTCTCAGCGATCTGCTGCTCGTTCGTGATATCCACGATGGCGGAAGGGCCCGACTCTAACAACTCGCCTTTAGGTTCCGCACCCGGGATATACCCCGCTACTATGTTCCCACCGTAGATACTTCTTAATTTCATGGTTAACTCTGATCCGATCTGACCGGTAGAACCAATTACTAATACATTCTTCATCGCGTTTAATGAGATTTAAGTTTTTTTCCGTGGCAAAGGTATAGAGAATAAAACAGTTTAGCCATGAATTTCTTCTCTTTTTTAGTATTAAAATCAAAAAAAAATAAGACCTTTGTCTGTCGCTTTGACAGCAAAGCTATTACTCACATCTAAATACTAATAAAAAACAAAGTTTTTATGTACGGGAAACTTAAAGAATTCTTGACAAATGAGCTTGAAGGCATCAAAGCCGCGGGTTTATACAAGAACGAGCGTATCATTACTACGCCGCAAAGAGCCGACATCAAAGTAAATGCCGGAAGTGATGTTTTAAACTTCTGCGCCAACAACTATCTTGGCCTGTCCGATAACCAACGACTGATCAAGGCCGCGAAAGAAGCCATGGACACACACGGTTATGGCATGTCGTCCGTTCGTTTCATCTGTGGAACGCAGGACTTGCACAAGCAATTGGAAGCAGCCATCTCCGACTATTTCAAGACAGAAGACACGATCCTTTACGCCGCGTGTTTCGACGCTAACGGAGGTTTGTTCGAGCCGTTGTTTGGCGAGGAAGACGCTATCATCTCAGACTCGTTGAACCATGCCTCTATTATCGACGGTGTTCGTTTATGCAAGGCTAAACGTTATCGCTACGCCAACGCCGATATGGCGGACTTGGAGCGCTGCCTACAAGAGGCGCAGGCCCAACGTCACCGTATCATCGCTACAGACGGCGTGTTCTCCATGGACGGCAATGTCGCTCCGATGGACAAGATTTGCGAGCTTGCCGAGAAATACGACGCGTTGGTCATGGTAGATGAGTCTCACTCCGCCGGTGTCGTAGGACCGACTGGTCATGGTGTAGCCGAGCAGTTCAATGTTTACGGAAAGGTGGACATCTTCACGGGTACGCTGGGCAAGGCGTTCGGTGGCGCTATGGGTGGCTTCACGACCGGAAAGAAAGAGATTATCGATATGTTACGTCAGCGTTCTCGCCCCTACTTGTTCTCTAACTCCGTGGCTCCGGCCATCGTAGGC
Organism: Parabacteroides sp.; assembly: GCA_028689545.1. Taxonomy (GTDB): domain Bacteria; phylum Bacteroidota; class Bacteroidia; order Bacteroidales; family Tannerellaceae; genus Parabacteroides. Next base: position 1,547 of record JAQVCX010000134.1, on the reverse strand, counting down.
GCAAGCTTGGAGATGTTCAAGATGCTGAAGGAGAGCGACTCCTTGCATACGAAATTAATGAACAACGTAAGCTACTTCCGCGACAAGATGCTGGCAGCCGGTTTCGATATCAAGCCGACTCAATCCGCTATCTGTGCCGTTATGTTGTACAACGCTAAGTTGTCTCAAGATTTCGCCGCCAAGATGCAGGAAGAGGGTATCTACGTAACCGGTTTCTATTACCCGGTAGTGCCGAAGGAACAAGCTCGTATCCGTGTACAACTGTCCGCAGGCCACGAGACCGAGCATCTGGACAAGGCTATCGCCGCATTTATCAAGGTAGGAAAAGAGCTAGGCGTTATCAAATAACCCCTCTCTCATTCATCATACAAGGCCACATCCGGGCAAGACGATCCGGATGTGGCTTTTTAACAAACACAATACAAAATGGCAACAACCGTAACAATAGATAATAGCCGTCCCGAGGCCAAGGCACTTATCGAGTACCTTCGCACGCTCGACTTCGTGGAAGTAACCTCAGAAGATGAGACGGATGATGATTATTCTCTCTGCTACTCCGTGGAAGAGATGGATTCCATGCTGGATCAAGTGCTTATTGAGATGAAAGAGGGAAAAGGGATGGACCATGAGGAGGTTTTTAAAAATCTAATGGCAACATTTGATAACGAGGACTAAATATGGAAGTGAAATGGTTCTCTTTCGCGAATAGCGATCTATATCATATACGTTATTGTTGTGAGGCTAACTTTGGTAAAACAAAAGCAAAGAATATTGTTACATCTATATTAGACACTGTTAACCTCCTCGGTAAATTCCCGAACATGGGTCCCCTAGAACCCCTGCTGAGCCATCGTGCGGAACCATGGCGTTCGCTCGTGATCCATCGTAACACCAAGGTCATTTATTTGATCGGGGCGAATACGATCAATATCGCGGCTTTATGGGATACCCGTCAGCGCCCGAATCGACTCGCGGGTTATATTGACAGATTAGTGAAAAACGAGCCTTCTGTCGTAAACGAGCCCATAGCTCCCTATATCACGACACCCAAGAATAAATAAAATAAACCCTCTATAGCGACAAGACAATCATGCAACTCAGTAACTATCATAGTCATTGTACTTTTTGTGATGGAAGAAGTATTCCGGAGGATTTCGTGCGATTCGCCATAGCGCATGGATTCCGTGCGTACGGTTTCTCCTCCCACTCACCGCTTCCATTCGAGACCTTCTGGAATATGTCTAAAGACGATATGCCGGAGTATTTGCAAGAAATAAAACGACTGAAACAGAAATACAGCGACCAACTGGAAATATATGCCGGCCTAGAGATTGATTATCTGGACGAGACCTACAACGCCTCAATCCCCTATTTCCAGGAGTTACCCTTGGACTACCGGATCGGCTCCATCCATTTCCTGGCCGTATCAGAACATCTGGTCGAGGAAAACATGGTCTGTATAGACGGCTCATTCAGGGAATACGCCCACTCCGTGGAGCGTCATTTCGAGGGAGATATCCGGTTGCTTGTCAAGCGTTTTTTCGATA
>JAQVCX010000024.1 GCA_028689545.1 Parabacteroides sp. | reverse complement strand
CTAAAATCAAAGCTTTTCGAAGCCAGTTAAGAGGGGTGTCTGATGTGAAATTCTTCATGTTTAGGCTGGCTATGCTATACGCTTAAAAGAAAGCTTGCCAACCGGGAAAATCCGCTGACCCATTAAACTTCTTACGCCCATGATCGGTGAGAAAGTAGTCTCGCCGGGAATCGAACCCGGATCTAAAGTTTAGGAAACTTCTATTCTATCCATTGAACTACAAGACCAACTCTTTTGAGATTGCAAAAGTATAACCTTTTCCTCAAATAGGCAACCGTTATCGCATGTTTTTACAATCTACCCGGAACCTTGCCTTTATTCAGGGAAAAACAGGTACGTCTTTTTCAAAAAGCACATACGTATTTTCAAGAGCTCATATAACGCCATATAGGTCAATCAAATAAACTTTGCATCACCGATAGCGATTTGATCTCTGGGAAGTCCGGGAGATGCAGGCGGTAATACTCAAGAATACGATGAATAATACCAACCCTCTCTTGACGGGAAAAACCATAAAGCGACATATTCTCAAAGCTGATACGAAGCAAACGGGAAAAGAAAGCACTCTCCACCTTATCTAGATAATGCCGGTGCATCGGGATATGATCCGTAAACACCCCATTCAACATATCGAAATAATACCCCGTCCTATGTGATTCCATATTCGGGAAAATACCGAGATGTTGGAGAAGACCTAACAAGAAAACCAAATGAAAATTAGCGATACCTTTATCCGCATACTCCAATAGATGTATAGACTCGTACAGGTAATCAAACAAACGAGGATCCGGCTCCGTATCTTTCACGACCCTAAAAAGGACCTCCGACAGGAAAAGCGCCAACACATTCTTAACCGGATCACCACAAACATCATTCAGCGGAAAACAAATGCGGGTTTCCTTAATCCGGTGCAAATCCCGCTTATTAAGATGCTCCACCTCCATCTCCAGAACGGACAAGGGGATGAACAATGCCTTCGAGACCGTGCTTTTCTTACCACGGCTACGACTGACCAGATATGAGGCCCTGCCAAACGCCTCCGTATACATATATATAATAGAGTACTTATCATTGTAAGGGATCGCGTGCAAGACAATCCCCCTCGTTTTACACAACATAATTCGTATCTTTGCGACGATGATTAAGAACAAAGATACTCAAATTAACGTTATACATATAATTAAAGTATAGAATTATGTTGGATTTAACGACCCCATCTTTACTGTTTTCCGCCATATCATTGATATTGTTGGCCTATACGAATCGCTTCCTTTCATACGCCAGCGTAGTGCGTGCATTGAAAGAAAAGCACCAACAAACCCATGACCCCAAGGATATCGCCCAGATAGCGAACCTGCGGAAAAGGCTTTATCTGACTCGTTCCATGCAAATATTAGGAATACTCAGCTTGCTGCTCTGCGTGATCGCCATGTTCTTCATTTATGTATCGTGGCAGATTTTCGCCGCGTGGATATTTGGCGTAGCCTTATTGCTATTAGCGGCATCATTATGTGTATGTATTTGGGAAATAAATATTTCCGTTAAAGCCTTGGAAATCCATTTGGAAGATATAAGTTCTAAAGAGAAGTTAAAACAGTAAACAGTATTAAATTTTTCTTCGAAATGTTTTGCCAGTTCCGAGAGATCGTCTATCTTTGCACTCGCAATCGGGAAATCACCTTCTTAGAACGCTAGAAGCGAGAGTTTTGACATTTTGGCCCATTCGTCTATCGGTTAGGACGCAAGATTTTCATTCTTGAAAGAGGGGTTCGATTCCCCTATGGGCTACAATAAACAGAATTAAAAAACAATAAAGAGAAGATCTAGAAATGGCAAATCATAAGTCATCAATCAAGAGAATCAGACAGACAGACGCAAAACGTTTGCGTAATAGATATTACGCAAAGACAGCTAGAAACGCTATGAAAGTTTTGCGTGCTACTGAAGACAAAAATGAGGCACAAGTCTTGTTCCCGAAGGTATGCTCCATGTTGGATAAGCTCGCTAAGAAGAACGTTATCCACAAGAACAAGGCCGGTAATCTGAAATCAAAGTTGGCTAAGCACGTTAACGCGCTGGCATAAGCAGAAGGTAATTACTTTTAAAAGTATAAAGCCGGACTCTCAATAAGCCCGGCTTTTTTAAACCTGATGGCCCATTCGTCTATCGGTTAGGACGCAAGATTTTCATTCTTGAAAGAGGGGTTCGATTCCCCTATGGGCTACCAATCGAAAGGAGAGAGATAAGTTTAGGGCTTATCTCTCTCCTTTTTTATTATACCCGTCCTTTTTTCGCTATTTTTACATCCCCCACTTCCCTATCTCGATAAAAATCACTACATTTGTTAGATTTTTTATGGATATTGATAATTACAGATTTTAAAGAAAGATAAACTCATGAGTGAAGAAATTAAGAATACTTCTACAGAGTACTCCGCAGACAGTATTCAAGTGCTTGAAGGGTTAGAGGCAGTACGAAAAAGGCCATCCATGTATATTGGCGATACCAGCGAGAAAGGTCTCCATCATTTAGTGTATGAGGTTGTAGACAACTCTATAGACGAGGCGCTAGCCGGATATTGTACGAACATTGACGTGGTGATCAATGAGGACAACTCGATCACGGTTACCGATGACGGCCGTGGTATCCCCGTGGATATTCATGAGAAAGAAGGCAAATCAGCCTTGGAGGTAGTGCTGACGGTACTGCACGCCGGCGGTAAGTTCGACAAGGGGACTTATAAAGTATCCGGTGGTTTGCACGGCGTGGGTGTATCTTGCGTGAACGCTCTCTCCATTTATCTGAAAGCGGAAGTTCGCAGGAACGGTAAGATACATATGCAGGAGTTCTCTTGCGGAAAGCCGTTGCACGATGTACAAGTTATCGATAAAACGGATAAGACAGGCACTACGATCTCTTTCAAGCCAGACGATTCGATCTTTACGGTCACGGAATACAAGTATGATATCTTGGCTACCCGTTTGCGCGAATTATCATTCTTGAACGCAGGTATTACGCTACGCTTAACAGATAAGCGAGTCCTGAAAGAAAACGGTTCTTTCAAATCTGAGGTATTCCATTCGGATGAGGGACTGAAAGAGTTTGTCCACTATATCGACCGCGCTAAAGAGAAACTGATCCCAGACGTAATCCATATCGTTACCGAAAAGCAAAATATTCCTGTTGAGGTGGCGCTAACTTACAATACTTCTTACAACGAAAGCGTATTCTCTTACGTAAATGATATTAACACGATAGAAGGTGGTACGCACTTGGCCGGTTTCCGTCGTGGTCTGACCCGTACGCTGAAAAAGTACGCCGAGGATTCTAAATTATTAGAGAAGGCCAAGGTGGAGATTCAAGGGGATGACTTCCGTGAGGGTTTGACCGCCGTTATCTCTATCAAGGTAGCCGAACCTCAGTTCGAGGGACAGACAAAGACGAAGCTAGGTAATAGCGAGGTTACCGGTGCCGTGGATATGGCGATCGGTGAGGCGCTCGGTTATTATCTGGAAGAACACCCGAAAGAGGCGAAAATAATCGTCGACAAGGTGATCTTGGCCGCTCAAGCACGTCACGCCGCACGCAAGGCACGCGAATTGGTACAACGCAAATCTCCGCTGACAGGTGGTGGACTTCCCGGTAAATTAGCGGACTGTTCCTCTAAAGACGCGGCGCTCTGCGAATTGTTCCTTGTCGAGGGAGACTCCGCAGGGGGTACGGCTAAGCAAGGGCGCGACCGTAACTTCCAAGCGATCCTACCGTTGCGTGGTAAGATCTTGAACGTAGAGAAAGCGATGGATCATAAGATCTTCGAAAGCGAGGAGATCCAGAACATCTATCGTGCGATGGGCGTAACCATCGGTACGGAAGAGGATCCGAAGGCTTTGAACATGGACAAGTTGCGTTATCACAAGGTTATTATCATGACCGATGCCGATGTGGACGGTAGCCACATCGCCACATTAATCTTGACCTTCTTCTTCCGCCGTATGCGTTCCTTGATCGAGAACGGATATGTTTATCTGGCTACTCCTCCACTCTATCTATGTAAGAAAGGTAAGATTGAGGAATATTGCTGGACTGAGCAACAACGTCAGTTGTTTATCCTGAAATATGGAGGAGGCAATGAGAACTCGATCCATACACAACGATACAAAGGTTTGGGTGAAATGAACGACCATCAATTGTGGGATACGACCATGAACCCGGATAACCGGACACTGAAACAGATCACGATCGACAGTGCCGCCGAGGCCGACCAGATCTTCGCCATGTTGATGGGTGAAGACGTAGGCCCTCGCCGTGAGTTTATCGAGGAAAACGCTACATATGCTAATATAGATGCTTAATCATTTATGATTTATGATTTATGATTTATTTGTGATCCCCACAAAATCATAAATCATAAATCTAAACTCATAAATAACCATGCTTCTCGACCTAAACAAACTCCATCAGGAGATCGATCGGTATATACCGGCTAAAACGAGCCTTCAACCTCCCCGAATAGGAATATCCGCTAACCGGAGAGACGGACTTTCTTGCATAGCCGAGACCTACGTACAAGCCGTGCTGGACGCGGGAGGAGCCCCGGTACTTATCCCGGTGATCACGGATCTGAAAGCATTGACCGTACTGGTTTCCGAACTAGACGGATTGGTTATGAGCGGGGGTGGAGACATCAATCCGCTCTATTTGCATGAGGAGCCTATCCCGCAATTGCAAGACGTAGATACGCTACGGGATGAATACGATTTGATCTTGCTTCGCTTGGCCGCCAACCGACAAATTCCGATCATGGGTATTTGCCGGGGACACCAGATCATGAACGTGGCGTTCGGAGGAAGTGTCTATCAAGATATCCATTCACAAGCCAATCATCCTCTATTGAAACATAGCCAGACATTGGCACGGGAATACCCGTCGCATACGGTAACACTCGAACCGGGAACGAATCGGCTACGTACTATTTTCAAGGGAGAAGAACAAATCCTTGTCAATTCTTTCCACCATCAAGCGGTAAAAGAGGTAGCACCCGGATTTAGGGCGACAGCGACCGCCCCGGATGGAATCAATGAAGCGATGGAACATACGGAGAAAACGATATTCGGCGTACAATGGCATCCGGAGGCCATGGCTCCGCAAGGGGACGCGTCTATGAAAGCCTTGTTCGCCTATCATATCGAGAACGCCCGCCGTTTCGCGAAAGCCAAAACGATTCATCAGCGGATCGTGACGATCGATTCCCATACAGATACCCCAATGATCTTTCCCGGTGATTTTAATATCGGGGAGAAAGAAGGAGGGAAAGTGAATCTTCCTTTTATGGAAGAGGGACGTATCGACGCTACCTTTATGGTAGCCTATATCCCGCAAGGACAACGGGATGAGGCATCCTTGCAGGCGGCGACAGCCTATGCGACAGAACGGCTGAACCAAGTGAAACGCCAGCAAACCTTGCATCCGGACCGGATGGCCATAGCGACGACCCCCCAAGAGATCCGGACGATCAAGGCGCAAGGGAAAAAAGCGATCTGCCTCGGTATCGAGAACGGCTACGCTCTTGGAAAACAGATCGAGAACCTACGGATATTCAAGGATATGGGAGTCTCTTATATCACCTTATGCCATAATGGGGATAACGATATTTGTGATTCCGCCAGAGGAAAACAGGAATGGAACGGACTCAGCCCCTTCGGTAAGGAAGTGGTTAAAGAGATGAACCGGCTAGGGATCATGGTTGATATCTCGCACGCGGCGGAAAGTACCTTCTATCAGGTACTGGAAGTGAGCGAGACGCCGATCATAGCCTCCCACTCTTCCGCACGTGCGCTTTGCGACCATCCCCGTAACTTAACGGACGATCAACTGAAAGCGCTGGCCGCTCAAGGGGGTGTCGCCCAAATCTGCTTATACAAAGGGTTCATCAATAAGGAAGAGGAGAAAGCTTCTTTAAGCGACGCTATCCGCCATATCAATCATATCGTGGATTTAGTTGGTGTCGATCATGTAGGAATCGGCTCGGATTTTGACGGCGACGGGGAACTGATCGGTTGCTCGGCGACCAATGAGTTGATCAACATCACCGTCCGGCTTTTAGAAGAAGGATATACCGAAGAAGATATACGGAAAATATGGGGTGGTAACTTACTAAGGGTTATGACCGCTATACAAGATTTCCCTAACAAATAACAAATACGAACAACTACACATTATGAAAAAGTTCTTATACTCAGCAATGTGCGCCTGTAGTATCTTATGTGGAGCACAGGCACAGACACCCGGGTCGGAGGTACCCAACCTAAAAAAGCTATATGAGCTGACAGACTCGTGCGATGTAAACGTGCGGACACGATTCTCCCCCTTGATCGGGCTTTCCGCCAGTATATTAAATGGAGCTTCCCGGGCGGGAGCTACTTATATCCAATCCATCATAAAGGCGGGGGGAACTCCGGTTATCATCCCGGCGGTTACGGATGGCAAGGTACTCAGGAATATCGTATCGAATTTAGACGGGCTTGTGCTTATAGGAGGAGCGGACGTAAACCCGCTATGGTATGAGGAAGAGCCCCGGGAAAAGCTGGAGGAAGTAGATCCGGTGCGCGATCTGTATGAGTTGAAACTAGTCAAGATGGCTACCGACCAAAATATCCCGATCTTAGGGATATGCCGCGGATTGCAACTGCTGAATGTAGCGTTTGGCGGCACGCTTTACCAAGACATCCCCTCACAACGCGGCGATCGCTCCGTCCTGCATCGGCAAAATTCACCCAGTTCGTATGGCTCACACCGTGTATTCGTCGACGCGAACTCACAGCTAGCCGCTATTCTAGGGAAAGACACCTTGGCCGTAAACTCTTTTCATCACCAAGCGATCAAGGATTTAGCGCCTATCTTCAAGGCCACCGCTTATGCGCCCGACAGTATTATCGAGGCTATCGACGCTTATCCGGACCGATCCATCCTAGGAGTTCAATGGCATCCGGAAGCGTTGACTTACGGAGGAGACACTACGATGTTAAAGATATTCAGCCATCTGATCGGAAAGGCCGAGACGTTCCACCAAGCCAAAGGGATGCACAAGCATTTCCTTTCCGTAGATACGCATACCGATACCCCTTTCTGGTTCAAGCGCGCCGGGTTCAACATCGCCGACCGGGAACGTAACCGGGTAAACATCCCTAAGATGGAGGAGGGGAAACTAGACGGGGTATTCCTCGCGGCCTTTATCTGGCAAGAAAAGCGAGACGAGGCTTCCCTACAGGAGGCCGTACAAAAAGTGACAGGCTTGATCGAGGGCATTCGTAAGCAAGCGGAACTGAACAAGGATATTTGCGGCATCGCCGTTACGAAGCAAGACTTCATCCGTTTGAAGGAAGAAGGAAAGAAGGCGTTCTTTATCGGGATAGAGAATGGGTATGGCATTGGCAAGGATCTGGCGAATATCGCTAAGTTCAAGGAGATGGGTGTCAATTATATCACGCTCTGCCACTCCTACGATAACGATATTTGCGACTCCTCCACCCATACCAAGAAAGAGTGGGACGGACTAAGCCCGTTCGGCGAAGAGGTCGTGAAGGAGATGAACCGCCAAGGTATCATGGTGGATATGTCTCATGCCTCGGAGAAGTCCTTTTGGGATGTCATCAAATTGTCCAAGGCACCGATCATCTGCTCGCATTCCTCAGCCATGGCGATGTGCAAGCACGACCGTAACCTGACCGACGAGCAACTAAAGGCCCTTGCCCAAAATGGAGGCGTAGCGCAAGTTTGCTTGCTCGACCGCTATATCAACGAGGATTATAAAAATGCGAGCCTTACCGACGCGATCGAGCATATCGACCATATGGTGAAAGTGGCCGGTATCGATCATGTAGGTATCGGCTCTGATTTTGACGGGGGCGGTGGACTCATCGGTTGCGAAAGTGACAACGATTTCATACAGATCACTGTTAAATTAATAGAGAAAGGATATTCGGAAGAAGATATCGCCAAGATATGGGGTGGAAACTTGATGCGTGTATTGGACAAGGTTCAAGCGACCGCCTCCGTAAAAACATTATAAATAAGACAGACTTATGATCAGATTATTTTTTGCTTTATTGAGTGTTACTCTCTTATCATGTGGAGCTAAAGGAACGAAGGAGACAGGTAATATGCCGGAGATCAAAAAACAACCGATTGCTTCGACTGCCCCCGATTTCAACGCGGACAGCGCTTACACGTATGTAGCGAACCAAGTCGCTTTTGGTCCGCGTGTACCCAACACGGCGGCTCATAAAGCTTGCGGAGATTATTTAGCGTCTGAGCTGAAACGCTTTGGCGCCAAAGTCTATCAACAGGAAGCGATGCTGACCGCCTACGACGGTACGAAGCTGGAAGCCCGCAATATCATCGGCTCCTTTGATCCGGCGAATAGCAAGCGTGTGCTACTATTCGCCCATTGGGACAGCCGTCCTTATTCGGATCACGACCCCGATCCTTCCAAGCACCGGACTCCATTGGACGGGGCGGACGATGGTGGTAGCGGCGTAGGTGCCTTATTGGAGATCGCCCGCCAAATCGGACAGAAAGCCCCGGGTATCGGTATCGACATCATCTTCTTCGACGCGGAGGATTATGGCACGCCGGAGTTTGTCAACGATTTCACCCCCGATAGCTGGTGCCTCGGCACTCAGTTCTGGGCCAAAAACCCACACGTGCCCAACTATACGGCCGAATACGGCATCCTGCTGGATATGGTAGGCGGCAAGAACGCCACGTTCTTCAAGGAGCAACAATCCTTGCGTGCGGCAGCCCCGATCGTAGAGATGGTATGGAGCGCGGCCCGCGATCTGGGCTATGGCAAATATTTCATCAACGCCACCGGCGGGGCGATCACGGACGATCATCAATATGTGATTAGCGGACGTAATATCCCGAGTATCGACATCATCAACTACGACCCCGAGTCTAAAACAGGTTTCGCTAGCTATTGGCATACGCAAAAAGATAACATGGAGAATATAGACCGCGCGACTTTAAAAGCCGTCGGTCAAACCGTACTGGAAGTAATATACAATCGATAAAATACTGATAAAATGACAATCAATGAACTTCAGGACAATGTAATCGAGGAATTCTCTGTCTTCGATGATTGGATGGATAAATACGCGTTATTAATAGATATGGGAAACTCCCTTCCCCCGCTCGACGAGAAATATAAAACGGAAAGCAACCTGATCGAGGGCTGTCAAAGCCGGGTTTGGTTCCAGGCGGATTACGAGGATGGCAAGATCATCTTCCGGGGAGAGAGCGATGCCGTGATCGTAAAAGGTATCGTATCCCTACTGATCCAGGTCTTATCGGGCCATACCCCTCAAGAGATCTTGGACACGGATCTTTACTTTATAGACAAGGTGGGGTTAAAAGAACATTTATCCCCCACCCGTTCCAACGGATTGGTAGCGATGGTGAAGCAAATGCGCCTATACGCGATGGCTTACCGGGCTAAGGAACAACAATAAAGACGGGTATTCTCACACGTATATAGGCGTGAGCCGATACGTATATACGTGTAAGCCCACACGACTATAGGCATAGCCCCATACGTATATACGCGTCGGGCTATGCCTATATACGTATTAAAAGCCTAGCGTAAGCTGCTCTGGCAAGAGGGTGAATGTCTTGCGATGATAGGGCGTGATGCCACATTCCCGGATCGCTTCCCTGTGGGCTTTCGTAGGATATCCCTTATTATCCCGCCAATGATAAGCGGGGTATTCCAGGGCCAAGTCGTTCATATAATCATCCCGATAGGTCTTAGCCAAGATAGAGGCGGCGGCGATACTCAGGTATTTTCCGTCGCCTTTTACTACGGTGGTATGCGGGATGCCGGGATAGGGGGTGAAACGATTTCCATCGATCAATAAATGTTCCGGCCGTACTTTCAATTGCTCGATCGCGCGATGCATGGCCAAGAAGGAGGCCTTTAGGATATTGATCTTATCGATCTCTTCCGGGCTGACGATCCCTACCGCCCAAGCGATCGCCTCGCGCTCGATGACGGGACGGAGCTTATAGCGTTTCTTCTCGCTCAGTTGTTTGCTATCGTTCAAGTCCTCATTCTTGAAATCTTCCGGAAGAATCACGGCGGCGGCGAATACCGCGCCTGCCAAGCAACCTCTTCCCGCCTCATCGCACCCGGCCTCTATACGACCGGTTTCCATATAAGGTAATAACATATCCCAGTTTATTATTTATCGTATATATAACTTTGTAGAGACGGGGCACGCCCCGTCTCTACAAGGTTGTACATTATTTTTGTTTTTTTACAATCCAGGGGCGAAGCACGAACCAAGCGAACACGGTAGCGGCAAGTACGCCGCCAGTATTCGCCAAGAAGTCCAACCAATCCCCCCCCCGGTACGTCGTGCAATATTCTTGCAAGATCTCGATAATCCCACTCAGAGCGATCGGGCAGAGCACCGCTCCGATCCAGGCATGCCACAATACCGTCGCATATTTCCGGTGATTCCGCAAGAACTCCAGCCATAGCATACCCGCCATACCGCCATACATACAGAAATGAACCACCTTGTCCACTCCCGGGAACAAGGGGAGATCGGCCATCGTTGGCGGCTTGAAGAACGACAAGTAAATAACCGTCAATATAATCGCCAGCGAAAACGGATATTTCTTAATATAATACAGCATACTCAAAACATCTTCCGAACCCGTTCCACACCCGCAACGAACGTATCGATCTCTTCTTTCGTATTATAAAAGGAGAAAGAAGCCCGCACCGTGCCCTCGATCCCCAAGGCATGCATCAAAGGCTGGGCGCAATGATGGCCCGTACGAACCGCTATCCCCAGACGGTCCAGCAACATCCCCATGTCGTAATGATGGATATTACCCACTAAGAAAGAGAGCACCGCCCCTTTATGATCCGCTTGTCCGAAAATACGCATCCCTTCTATCGTATTAAGTCCAGCGGTAGCGTATCGCAAAAGCTCATCCTCATAAGCGACGATATTCGCCATGCCGATCCGGTCTACATACCGCAAGGCTTCCGCCAAGGCCGTACTGCCGATATAGTCCGGAGTACCCGCCTCAAACTTAAAGGGAAGCTCATTAAAAGTTGTCTTCTCGAAAGATACCGTAGCGATCATCTCGCCACCACCCTGATACGGGGGAAGTTTATCCAACCACTCTTCCTTGCCATACAAGACCCCGATACCCGTCGGCCCGTAGATCTTATGGCCGGAGAAGACATAGAACTCCGCGTCCAACTCCTGCACGTCCACCTTCATATGCGGAACGGATTGAGCGCCATCGATCAATACCGGAACGCCCTGCTCATGAGCGATCTCGATCATCTCGCTCACCGGATTCACCGTGCCCAATACGTTGGAGACATGAACCACGGAGACAAGCCGGGTCTTATCCGAGAACAGCTTACGGTATTCCTCGATCTTCAGCTCCCCCTTCTCATTCATCGGGATCACTTTCAAGGTGATTCCTTTGCGGGCCGCCTGTATCTGCCAAGGAACGATATTGGAATGATGCTCCATCACGGAGACGATCACCTCGTCACCGGCGGACATACACTCGTCCGTGAAGCTGGAAGCCACCAGGTTGATCGCTTCCGTAGTACCCCGGGTAAAGATGATCTCGTTGGAGGAGCGGGCATTCAGGAAACGCTGCACCGTCCGGCGGGCCTCCTCATGCGCCTCGGTAGCCGCTTGGCTCAGGAAATGCACGCCGCGGTGGATATTGGCGTTCACGTTATAATACCCGTTCTCTATCTTCTCCACTACCTGACGAGGTTTCTGGGTAGTAGCGCCATTATCGAAATATATCAATGGCTTATCGTATATCTTATGATCCAGGATCGGAAAATCCTTTCGGATCGCTTGAACGTCTAACATAGTCTTACTTCTTTTTGTCTTACAATTACGAGAGCCAAAGATACAAAAAAAAGGCTTTCTCGCTGGAAGAAAGCCTTTTTTATCATTACCGCCTCTTTTGATAGAAGCGCACCCAGTCCACTTGCATCTCCACCGGCAAGTCCTCCGGGTCTACCGGCCCTACCCACGAGCCGCCGAGTTGCATATCGATCAGCAAATAGAAAGGCTGGTCGAATGGGAATTGCCCCTCTTGATCCGTCTCTATGCGAGGATACGTATACGTATGCGTATCATTGATATAAAAGCTAAGGCTATCGGGATACAGCTCCACGGCATACACGTTGAAATCGTCCGGGCGTATCGTGCCGATGCCCCCTTGCGGCGGGTCTTGCTTGAAGCCCAAATTATACGTGTAATGCGAATGCGTCGTTTGATAAGCGATCGTATCCCGGTTCAAGCGCTCCATGATATCGATCTCTCCTCCCATCGGCCATTCCCCTTCTTGCGGCAACAGCCAAATAGCGGGCCAAGCGCCTCGCGCCCCTTGCAACTTCGCCTTGATCTCCAAGCGTCCCCGATGAAAACCTTGCTTCCCTTTCGTGTACAGGCCACCCGTCAGATACGGGGCCGTATCCGCGGGAAGCGTGAGGTTACTCAATCCCCTCAAGGTAAGGAGGCCATTCCCCACCGCATAGCAAGAATCAAAATCGGACATATAATTATTCCAATCAGCCGTACCTCTCGGTATCTTGCTCCACACTTGGGTGTCAAAGCCATCCGTCTGGTCAAAATTCTCCTCCCATACCAAGCTCCACTTCTCTTCCCCCGAACAGGAGGATAGAAGAAGCGCGCCTAAACATACAAACCACTTCTTAAACACTACCATTTCTCTTCCTCTTTACTTTTTATTTCCTTTTTCTCTTCCAAAATCAAAATCGGCCGACTCCTCGCGGGCACCGTCCATCATCCGGAGCAACCGCTCCACCTCGTCGGGGTATTGATCCGCCAGATTCGTATCCTCATGTATGTCCTTGCTCAGATCATACAGCTCAAGGCTCGTATTGCCTACAATCGGCTGGCGGATCAGCTTCCAATCGGCGGCACGCACGGCTTCCCGGCCGTTCATCTCATGAAATTCCCAATAGAGATATTCATGCCGCGGCTGGTCTTTCCGGGATAATAAGGTTGGCAAGAAGGAGACACCGTCCGTTGCCACGGGTAGCGTCGCGCCGGCCAGCTCCGCCAAGGTAGGCATCACGTCCCAAAACGCGCTGATATGATCGGCCCGCACGCCTTTCTTTATCATCCCCGGGCTCCATGCCACCATGGGGACGCGGATACCACCCTCGTAAAGATCTCGTTTGACTCCCTTGAAAAGGCCGCCGCTCTTGAAGAAGTCCGGCTTGGCTCCTCCCTCGCGGTGCGGGCCGTTGTCGCTGGTGAAAATCACGAGCGTGTTCTTATCCAAGCCCTGCGCTTTCAGCTCGGCCAGCACGTCGCCCACGTACTTATCCAGGCGGGAGACCATGGCGGCGAAAGAGGCCAGGGGTTTCTCGGAGGAGTTGTAACCGCCATGCTCCTTATCGAACTTACCGATATAGGGAGTCTCGTCGAACTGATTCTCATACATCTGATAAATAGAGTCGTGCGGAAGATTCAACTCGGCATGGGGCAAGGTGTAGGTAAGCATGGCGAAGAAGGGCTGCTCCTTATGCTCGCGGATAAACCGGAGGGCCTGCTCGTGGATCAAGTCTTGCGAATAGGTCTCGCACGCATTATTCGCGTTTTCCGGGAACAGTACCTGCCGCTCGTTATGCCACAAATGATCGGGGTAGAAGGTATGCGACTGCCGTTGGCAGTTGTACCCATAGAATTCGTCGAACCCCATCTTGTTGGGCACGGATACGGAGCCGGGGCCTCCCAATCCCCATTTGCCGAAGATACCCGTCGCGTAGCCGGCGGATTTCATCAATTTACCTAACGTATAGGTATCCTCCCGCATCGGCTGCTGGCCCTCGGGCAAGATCTCGCTGTTTCCACGGACTTGCGTATGCCCGGTATGCAGGCCGGTCATCAGGGAGCAACGGGATGGCGCGCTCACCGTACATCCGGCGTAATGCTGGGTGAACAGCATCCCCTCCGCCGCCATCTGGTCGATATGGGGGGTCTTGATAATCTGTTGGCCATAACAGCCTACATCTCCATACCCCAAATCATCCGCCAGGATATACACCACGTTCATAGGGACATTCTTCTCCGGCATTCGCTGGCAACCGGACATTCCGGCGAGCGTTATCGCGCCGGACAGGGTAAGGATCGTTTGTGTTTTCATGTTCTATCTATATTTACTCGTTATTGGAGGGGTAAAGATAGAAAATAAAGTCTATATTTGACAAAAAACAACCGTATGAACAGACACTTATTTCTAAGCTTATTGGTAGCCTTATTCGCGTCGAGCGCGCTCTCGGCCGAGACGATCAAGGTAGAGCCCGCCTTCTGGTGGAGCGGTATGAAGAACCCGGAACTCCAGCTAATGGTGTATGGGAAGGATATCGCCGGATATCTCCCTAGCGTAAAATATCCCGGCGTACAGCTAAAAAGCTCGGTGACATTGGAAAGCCCGAACTACTTGCTGATCTACCTAGACGTGGAGAACGCCCAGCCCGGCACCTTCGACATCACGTTCACCAAGGAGAAGAAGAGTTTTACCCACACGTACGAGCTGAAGGCCCGTAAGCCGAACGCCGACCGGATCAAGGGCTTCGACTCTTCCGACGTGCTTTACCTCATCATGCCGGATCGTTTCGCCAACGGAGATCCCTCGAACGACCAGATCCCAACGCACACCGCTTACAAGGTGGACCGCGACAGCCCGAACGCCCGTCATGGGGGCGACTTGGCGGGTATCGAGCGGCACCTGGATTATATCGAGGACCTGGGCGTAACGGCCATCTGGCTGAACCCCGTATTGGAGAACGACATGGAGGGCGGCTCTTATCACGGCTACGCCACGACGGATTATTACCGGGTGGACCCCCGGCTCGGCACGAACGAGGAGTATGTCCGCCTGATCGAGAAGACGCACCAGCGGGGCATGCGTGTGGTGATGGACATGATCTTCAACCATTGCGGAAGCGATCATCCTTGGATGAAAGACATCCCCAGCCACGACTGGTTCAACAACCTCGACAGCTACGTGCAGACCAACCACGACAAGGAGGCCTATTTCGATCCGTACGTATCGGATTATGACAAGGACGCGATGCTGAACGGCTGGTTCGTCCCCTCCATGCCGGACCTGAACCAGAAGAACCCGCACGTGGCGAGATATCTTATCCAAAACTCCATCTGGTGGATAGAGCACAGCGGCGTGGACGGGATCCGGCAGGATACCTACCCGTACGCCGACATGGACATGATGCGCGACTGGTGCCGGGAGGTGATGAACGAGTATCCGGACTATACCATCGTGGGCGAGGCGTGGATGAACCATACCATCGGCTCGGCGTATTGGCAAAAGGGCAGCCGCCTGAACTTCGGGAAAGACACGGAGCTGAAATCGGTGATGGACTTCCGCCTGATGGGTATCGCCAGCCAAGCGTTTCATGAGGAGACGGGATATTCCGGCGGCTTGCACACGATCTTCGAGCATATGTGCTACGATTACGTCTACCCCGATATATATAATGTATTGCGTTTCCTGGAGAACCACGACACGGATCGCTTCCTCCCCTCCCAGCCCGCGTCTGTCGATGATTTGTACGCCTTCAAGCAGGGCCTTACCTTCTTGCTGACCATCCCCGGCATCCCCCAGCTCTATTACGGCCAGGAGTTGCTGATGAACGGCACGAAGGAGAAGGGCGACGGATATGTCCGCCGCGACGTTCCCGGCGGCTGGCCCGGCGACAAGGTGAACCAATTCGAGGCATCCGGCCGCAGCGAGACGCAGAACGACGCGTGGAATTTCCTCCGCACCTTATTGCGATGGCGCAAAGGCAACGATATCATCGCCCGGGGCAAGATGAAGCATTTCATGGTGAACCAAGGCGTCTACGTCTACGAGCGCCGTCTGAATGACCGTAGCGTATTGATCCTGATGAACGGCAGCGACAAGGAAGTTAGCCTCCCACTGGCCCGCTACGCCGAGGTGTTGAGGGGGAAGACCTCCGGAAAGGATATATTGACAGGAAAAGTGATCCCGCTAGGGGATGAGCTGGAGATGGCGGCGAAAGGGATCTTGGTGCTGGAGATGTGAGAGAGACTAAATAAAGCACGGATTATACGGTTTCTTTGTTCCAAAACCGTATAATCCGTGCTGAAAACTATGCCACTAAACAGGCTAATAGAGCTTAATGGAAATATAAAGACGCTATTGCCTGATGAGTTTCCCCTTCCGGAGTACTAACCGTAACTGTCACAATATCCGAAACTCCTTGTGCGGCTCCTGGAACGTATAATGTTACTTCCGAATTGGCAGTTTCCAATGTAGAAACTTTGGTATCTACATATTCATCAGTACCGACAATATTCATAGTAACGGTAGAACCTATGGGCATACATTGAAGGAAAGCGTGTGCTATATAGGATTGACCTTGTATAGGATTTGCCGGATCAAGATAAAATCTAGCGATAAGAGGTGTTCCATCCGTTATCACAGGTATGATAACACTGTTATCATCCGGAGTTATCACCCCTTCAGCTCCATGACCTCCAGACAACGTTCCATCAACGATAGGAGTCAAAATGAGATTATCTGTATATTCTCGTTTGATCACTTTATTATTGATTAAGGCTTGAATAAGAAGATCTGATAAGGTTGGAGCAGTATCCACATCAGGGAATCCTCCCGTATTAACCAAATGAAGTGTGGCAAATGCTTTAACCGTAGTCGTACATCCAGAAGTAAAAGCAGGAATAGCCGGAGCTAAAACTCCTTCAGACAATCCAGCCAATCCCACCGCTACAGCACTACATAGAATATAGTCTCCCCCAGACGCTACTAATACCGTACTTATAGTACCAATTCCTTTTAAAACCTCGTTAGTCCAATTCGCTATTGTTTTCCAGTCCGTGGAAGGATAAATTTCCGAAGGGATATGGAACAAATATTTTCCTGTCCCTTCTTTCGTATATTCCCGTAATTCAGATAAGTATGAACCTGTTTTTTGACTGGTTACCGCCAAGTAAACACTTGTCGGATCATAGTAATCATCACATTTTTGGAATGTCACCAAACATTGCTGGTCATTATACTCCGCTGTTTTTGTCTTGATACCTCTTTTATAAGATTCGCTATTCCGCAGAGGCAGGATCTCATATCTTAGCATTCCAGATCTTTTAGCCGCAAATTGCGCCACGACTTGGCTTTCAGCGACACCATTCGCTTGCTTGGTATCAAACGCAATATTTACCCGCACATTGGAGGATGGATCGAACGCATTCAATATACCCGTTGTCTCAGTTTCCCAAATCAACTCATAGGTTACGCCATTGGCCGCCTCAATATAAGTAGGCCTTTGATTATCATCTACTGTGATAGTCGTATTCCCATCTGCCTGATTTTTTACAACAATTGTGGATATCGATTCTGCCAATCCTTCCGAATTCTTTTTTCCATAAAAATGTATGACATTTTGTCCATCTATTTCCGCCATCAATATTTCAGGATCATCGATATTTAAGATAAAAGTAAATGGATTATTCTCGATGTCAGCACTGTAGACCAATTTTACGATACTTCCATCCATCAATGTTAGTATCAATTCTCCATTTTCAACTTTCACATCTCTAAAGAACGAATCTCCATTCATGCCGCTTTCACCATCTTGTCCATTACGCCCTACCGCCTTCACCGGCTTACCTTTATCGTTCAGTATCTGGATGTAGCTAACGCCATTGTCATAACTGACCATCCAATAGTCATCTGCGCCTACTTTCAAACGAGGAGTAATCGCACTAGCTCCAGCTACTGCGATTTTGTTCCCGTCCGCATCTGTTAGCCATGATTTTGTTCCTTGGACGGTTTGTGTCCAATAATACACCCCGTCCAGTTGATCGATACCGATAATCGGGGCATCCACACCGTCTTTCCCATTCTTAATCGTGATCTTTTGCCCGTCAGAGAAGGAGATCTCATAGCTACCATCATCCTTGTTTTTCACGTTCGACACCGTCACGCTATTTTCCAACGCATTCACGATCGTACTCATCGAAGTAATGTCAGAGTTCATCTGATTTAACCGATCTTCGAGCGAGGCTATACGATCGTCCAAAGAATTGATTTTGTTCCACAGGTCATCGTCATTGTACTTACACGCTACGACACCAACTAACAGGAGCATCCATAGCAATAAACGTTTAGTTCTCATAATAATAATCTCTTGTTTCCCCAGTTCCCCAGAAACCTTTATAAGGTTTAAAACACGAAGCGTGGAACTGCAATGCTACCACGTCTAAATTGGAGGTCGTAGGAAAACCTTTAGTACGGATGTGATAATAGCAGCCCACGCTATAGCGTGAGAACCACTACGCCCTCTCTCGTACTAAGTCTGAAATTTCCTACGTTTCCAACCTACAAGATAAGCATAACGCTTCTTCAAATTTTTAATATGTCTGGATACAAGTCGCCTTGATCCAATCGCAAAAGTACAGAAAAAAACATAATATCAGCCTATTCCGTCCTGTTTTTATCATCCGCATTTCCGGATGGCGCTTCCAGAAGTTTTCAAGCACCGTCCGGATTCGTGACAGTGCTTATAATTCTCTGTAAGCACTATCTTGACTCGTGACAGTGCTTATAATTCTCCGTAAGCTCTATCTTGACTCGTGACAGTGCTTATAATTTTCCGTAAGCACTGTCACGAAGCAAAACGGCGCTCGCTAACTTTTTCAAGCCATGTCACGCTTTATTTCCGGGAGAACTTTGATTGAGAGAGGGAAAAATGTATATTTGCCCTATCACGAATGTGAATATATTCACTTTTAAATAAATCATACCATGACAAAACTCAAAATCAAAAAATTCTCGGTAAACCCACTACGCGTGGAGGAGGTTTTCGGTTTCTTGAAACAAGTGCAGGCTGAGGCGAAGGCATGCTTCTCCGGATCGGACAGCGAAAGCCCGGACGAGATCAACCTGCAGACCTCATCGTTGCTGAAAACAACTCTAGGGACGTTCAATAATGCGATCGACGGGTACGATGCCGCGTTGAAGGAATCGGCCAGCATACCTTCCGCCTCGGTAGCCTCGGGCGCTGACGCGGAGAGAGATCTCGCTTGGCGAGGCATAAACGCCTACGCGAAGGCCATGACCGCACATCCCACGGAGGGCACCCGCACGGCAGCCGTCGAGGTGAAAGCCTTATTCGATAAGTATGGCGACCCGACCTCCCTGTCTCAGACAGAAGAAAGCGGCGTATTGCACAATTTAATACAAGATCTTCAAGTATTACCCGCCGAGAAGCGGACGGCCTTGGCCTTGGATGTATGGATCGCCGATTTAGGGGGAAAAGAGGAAGCTTTCCTCGCTGCCATGCAACAACGCACCTCGGATCAATCCGCACGAGTGATCGGTATCGTCAAGCAATCCCGGCAGGTGGCAGACGCGGCTTATGATAAATTGGTGGACACCGTGAACGCCTTGGCATTGCTGGAAGGCGAGGCTGCCTACGCTACTTTCATCGACCATGTGAACGTATTGATAGACCAGCAGAGAACCGTGCTCAAGACCCGGGCTACCCTCAACGCCAAGAAGGCGGCGCAGACTCCGCCGGTGGAAACGAAATAGGCTGATCCGTGATTGTTTGTTTATATATTTTCCTTATAGATTAAGGAAAGAGAGCTCTCCCGCCGTGAGACGTGAGAGCTCTCGCTTTATATTAACCCCGGTGGGCAAGAGGTAAAAAAGACATATCCCAATCAAGAATACAGATTTCCTCCTATAAAACCTACTGCATATTTAAATATTTGCAGTATATTTACGACACTAATACAGGTAATATGCGCATCGAAGATCAACTGAAAAAAAAAGGCTTTGTCTCTACACAAGATTTGAGCGATTGGCAGGAACAGCAACTGCAAATAGCCGTTCGCAAAGGGGAGGCTACGCGATTGAAGAATGGCGTATATGCCCATGTGGACGCGCTGGCAAATACCATGGTGGATATCCGCCTAATCGTTCCCAATGGCATCCTCTGCCTTTGGTCCGCATGGTCGGTATATCATCTCACCACTCAAATACCTAATGCTTACTATGTAGCCATCGAGCGTAGCCGAAAGGTAGCTCTTCCGGATTATCCCGAATTTCAACTGATATATCAATCCGATAAATTGTTAGCTATTGGCGCTACCCAAATGGAAGTGCAAGGTTACGATGTGCCTATCTTCGATTTGGAACGTTCCGTTTGCGATGCCGTGAAGTATCGTAATAAAGTAGGCATCGACGTGATGGCAGAAGTCCTTCAAACCTACTTGAAATTGCCCGAGAGAAATATATCACGATTGACAGACTATGCCTCTAAACTCAGAATCCGTAATACCCTAAACTCTTATCTCGAAGTATGGCTATGAAAGAGATTCACGATTATGGTCGCTCCGTGAAAACTCGATTGCTGAATGTTTCGCGAAGTGAGAAACAACGCTATCAAATGCTTGTTACCCGATACAATCCGGCAAGACGTTTCTATAGATATAGGCTTTGGTGACGTGATAACGCCTCAACCCTCTGTATTGGATTATCCGAACCTGCTTGAAGGTTTTCCCGATACCAACATCATGGCTTATTCTTTAGAGACAATAGTAGCGGAAAAATTTCAAACCGTGATTTCAAGAGCAGAGGCAAATAGTCGCATGAAAGATTTCTATGACCTTTATACCATCTTACAAGGTGATAAGTATAACGCTGGAATATTGTATGACGCCATAAAAGCCACATTCGAGAATCGCCAAACCACCTATCAAGAAAATCATGTCGTATTCACTCCCGAGTTTGCCGAGAATTCCGACATGGGCATTAGGTGGAATGCGTTTATGAAGAAACTCAAGGCACCCGTTCAACTTACTTTTCCCGAAGTGACAAGCTATCTTCAAGCTCAACTCAAACCTTATTGGGAAAGATTGAAGCAATAGAAGGGATTATATCGGGAGAAGCAAAGCGTCGAAGGTATACAACAAAAAAGAGGTCCGTATTGGGCCTCCTTCTCCTCCGGTTCCGATAGTTATCCCAGCCGTTTCTCCAATATCAACTGATGCCGGCACTGGATGCCGTTCTCCCAGATAGGCTCGGCGTAGTTTCGCACGAAATAATCGCGATCCACGGCTACCAAGTCGAAGCCCTCCTGCTGATAGAGCATCATCGGGCCCGCCGCCGAGGTTCCGGTACAGATACGCAAAAGCCCGATGCCCTTCGCCGGAGCCCATTTATCAGAGACATGCCGCAAGAGTTTCCGGGCGATCCCCCGCCGACGGAAGATATCCGCCACGGCCAGGTTCATGATCTCAGCCTTGCCGCCCTCCTCCTCGCGGATCACGATCACGCCGGCTACGGAATTTCGTACCGTGGCGATAAAGCAAGCCGAGTCCTTTAGGTAAGCTTCTACTTTCTCCCGATCCGGATCGGCTTCCAGCAGCAGCTCATACGGGGGGAACAAGGCCACCTGTATCTCCGGCTCCCCGTTGGCCACGATCTCCACGATATTCCCGTCTGGATCTCGGATCACACCCTCATAGTAACCATCCCCGGAAGTGCGGGTCTCGCCGGCTATCGTGTATCCATCCGCCCGGAAACGTTCGATCAACCGATCCACTTGCTCCCTCGTATCCGCGTGAAAGGCCAGATGAGCCAAGCCGATATGATCCTTGTCGTAGGTCTCGGAGACATCTTGCCGCCGCATGATCTCCAGGGCGGGGCCGCTCTCGAAAGAGACGAAATAAGAGGCGAACCCTTTCTTCGGATTCACGTATTTCTCATTACTTCTACCGTCGAAGTACTTTACATAAAAATCCCGCAGGCGTTCCAAATGGTTTGTCCAGAGGGCGATGTGTGTTAATTGCATAAGTTGGTGGAATTAGGAAGTTATTACTTTTTCTTTCGCTGTATCCGATGCGTCAAAGTTAGAGGATCACGACGTGTATCCCATAAAGAGACAATATAGAGTTGCCGCTTTTTCTCATCTACATAATAAATCAGTTGATAGTGCTCATGAACTACTAGGCTGCGAAATTGGCGACGAGGGGTGTCCAGCTCGGAGATTCGTTGCCCCATGTATGGATTTAATAAGATCAAAGAAACTTGATGGTCTATCAAATCCACAAATTTCTCAGCGACTCGTTTCCCAAAAGTACGAGTGCAATACGTTACGGCACGAGCCAGCTCTCCCCGTGCTTTTTGTTGCCACGTGTGATTCATAATGAGGCGATTAATTTTCTCATCTCTTTCATCACCTCCTCATGCGGAACGGTCTCCAACGTCCCGGCATCCAGCTCGGCCTCGAAGTCGGCGATATCCCGCTTCACCTCCTCCAAGGTGCTGGGCACGCCGGGGATCGGCTCGAAACGTTTCGCCTCCACGCTCTTGATCGCACGGGTGAAAGCGCGCTTCACCTTATCCAGTACCTCTAGGCTATCAGTGTCCATGATATCGCGAATCAACTCCATCCTCCGGGAGTCTAGTTCCATCGTTGTCATATTATTGTCCTTTCTTATTTATGATTTGTCACCGCCAAAGATATAAAAAATCAGGCATGGATTTCCCTTTTATCGTCGGGATAATCCATGCCTGATTATTGTTTTCTTCTTATTTGTAATTATTTACAAATCCGGCAGCCGGCGCATTTAGCCAGTTCGCCACGGAAACGTTTTTCCACCAGTTTATGCAAACGGTCTTTCAACGCGTCCAAGCGCACATGGTCGATCACGTCGGAAGTGAAGGCCACGCTCAGCAACATGCGTGCCTCGTTGCGGGGGATGCCGCGGCTTTGCATATAGAACAAGGCGTTCTCGTCCAGCTGGCCGGTGGTCATGCCGTGCGAGCATTTCACGTCGTCCGCGTAAATCTCCAATTGCGGCTTGCTGTACATACGGGCCTCACGGGTAGCGCACAGATTGCGGTTCGTCTGGTAAGCGGCGGTCTTCTGGGCATCCTCTTTCACCAAGATACGTCCGCTAAAGACTCCGACAGCCTGGTCATTCAGTACGTTCTTGAACAACTCGTTGCTGGTGCAATTCGGAACCGCGTGGGTGATGTGGCTATAGGTATCCATCTGTTGCTCCTTGTCCAGGACGGACATACCGCACAGCGTAGATTCCGCGAACTCGCCATTCAGCTCCACATAGTAATTATTACGCGTCAAGCCGTTCGTCAAGGTGATGCCATTCACCAACACGTTGGTCGAGGCCGCCTGCTTCACGTGTACGGAAGAGAAACGGGTCGTAGACTCGCTGCTTTCCTCCAAATCATAGTAATCGAAGTAAGCGCCGTCCTCGGCGAAGATCTCCACCACTTGAGTGGCCAGGAATTTCACGTCGTCGATACTATGGTCGCACACCAACAGCTTCGCCTCCGAGCGCGGTTCCATAATCACCAGGATACGGCGGTTCGCCATCGTATCCACATCATTACGGAATATATTCACGAGCTGGATAGGGCGATCCACCACGACGTCTTCCGGTACATATACCACGAAACCATCCTGCGCCAACATCGTATTCAACGCGATAATACCATCCTTGCCACTCGGCGCCGCCTTTCCGTAATACTTGGAGGCGACCTCAGGATATAGCTCCGTAAAAGTCTTCAATCCTCCGGCATACACGCCTTCCGGCAAATGCGCCTTCGGTAATTCCCTATCGTAGAACGTATCGTTCACGACGAAGTACAACGATGTGCTCAGGTTCGGCACGTCGCAACGGAATACGTCATAAGGATTCACCGGGATGGCGACCCTATTGATATTCAAACCGTAATCCGGGGCGAACGCTTGGGCTACATCCGTATATTTATAATCCTCGCTTCTCGTGGAGGGGAACCCGAGTCGCTCAAAGTCCGCCAAAGCCCGCGCCCTAAGGGCATTCATCACCGGCGTACTATGACGACATACCTGATCCTCACACTGGGCGAAAAGATCGATATATTGTTGCTCTGCTTTCATATCACTCAGTCTCCCATCTCTTTCTTGATCCAGTCGTAACCTTTCTCTTCGAGTTCCAAGGCCAATTCCGGACCGGCGGTCTTCACGATACGGCCCTTATACAAGACATGCACCACATCCGGCTTGATGTAATCCAGCAGACGCTGGTAGTGCGTGATCACGATAGCGGCATTCTCCGGGGTCTTCAACTGGTTCACGCCATGCGCCACGATACGCAAGGCATCGATATCCAAGCCGCTATCCGTCTCGTCCAAGATCGCCAACTTCGGCTCCAGCATCGCCATCTGGAAGATCTCGTTACGCTTCTTCTCGCCACCGGAGAAACCCTCGTTCACGCTACGGCTAGCCAGTTTATTATCCAGCTCGACGATCGCGCGTTTCTCACGCATCAGTTTCAAGAAGTCCGTAGCCGAAACCGGTTCCAGACCGTTATATTTACGGTGCTCGTTCAACGCGGCACGCATAAAGTTCACCATACTCACCCCCGGGATCTCCACCGGATATTGGAAGCTCAAGAAAATACCCTCACGGCTCCGATCCTCCGGCGATAGATCCAGCAGATTCTTGCCGTTGAAGATAACCTCTCCTTCCGTTACCTCGAAAGCGGGATTACCTACCAATACGCTACTTAACGTACTTTTTCCGGAACCGTTCGGTCCCATGATAGCATGTACCTCACCCGCTTTCACCGACAGGTTGATACCTTTCAATATCTCTTTGCCATTTACGTTGGCATGTAAATTCTTAACCTCTAACATAACTTATTGAATTATGATTTTTGATTTATGATTTATGATTTATCCATCCGTCCTTATAAATCATAAATCATAAATCATAAATTAAAATATCATCCTACGCTGCCTTCCAGCGAGATCGTCAGTAATTTCTGGGCCTCGACGGCGAACTCCATCGGCAACTTATTCATTACCTCGCGGGCATATCCGTTCACGATCAAGCCGACAGCCTCTTCCACGGAGATACCCCGTTGCTGGCAGTAGAACAATTGCTCCTCGCTGATCTTGCTCGTCGTAGCCTCGTGCTCCACCACGGCCGTCTCATTCTGGATATCGGCGTAAGGGAACGTATGGGCACCACTCGTAGAGCTTAACAGCAAACTATCACACTGGCTATGGTTGCGGGCACCTTCCGCGCGGGGCGACACCTTCACCAATCCCCGATAGCTATTCTGGCTATGTCCGGCAGAGATACCTTTCGACACGATCGTGCTTCTCGTATTCTTACCCAAGTGGATCATCTTCGTACCCGTATCGGCCTGTTGGTAATTATTGGTCACGGCAACCGAGTAAAACTCACCTACCGAGTTATCGCCCGCCAAGATACAGCTCGGATATTTCCAGGTGATCGCCGAACCGGTCTCCACCTGCGTCCAAGAGATCTTGCTACCCTCGCCTTTGCACAAACCTCGTTTCGTCACGAAATTATAGATACCGCCTTTACCTTCCTTATCACCCGGATACCAGTTCTGTACGGTAGAATACTTCACCTCGGCACGCTCGTTCGCCACGATCTCCACGATAGCGGCATGCAATTGGTTCTCGTCGCGCATCGGTGCCGTACATCCTTCCAGATAACTTACATACGCCTCATCGTCGGCGATAATCAAGGTGCGCTCGAACTGTCCGGTATTCGCCGCGTTGATACGGAAATACGTGCTCAACTCCATCGGGCAGCGTACGCCCTTGGGTATATAAACAAACGAACCGTCCGAGAAGACAGCCGAGTTCAAGGCGGCGAAGAAATTATCCCGGTAACCTACCACGCTACCCAGATACTTCTGCACCAAGTCCGGATGATGTTGTACAGCCTCGCTGAACGAACAGAAAATAATCCCCTTCTCCGCCAGGTTCTCCTTGAAAGTAGTCTTCACGGAAACACTATCCATCACGGCGTCTACCGCCATTCCGCTTAAATGTTTCTGTTCTTCCAAAGGAATACCTAGCTTATCGAATGTTTTCAGCAACTCCGGATCTACCTCATCCAAGCTCTTCGGTCCCTCTTTCTTCTTTGGGGCGGCGTAGTAGATAATATCCTGATAATCGATCGACGGGATATTCAGGTGAGCCCATGTAGGCATCTCCAATGTCAGCCAATGGCGAAAAGCCTTCAAACGGAACTCGAGTAACCACTCCGGCTCGTTCTTCTTGGCAGAGATAATACGGACCGTCTCCTCGTCTAATCCACGATGGATCACCTCCGTATCAATATCGGTAACGAAACCATATTTATAATCTCCGCTCGTTACCTCATTAATTATATGATTTGAATCCTGCATAATTAAAAATTAACCATTGATAAAAGCCCTTCATTCACCTAAAGAAAACAAATTATGAGGGAAAATAGTTGGTACTATTTGCTTCACGCTATAATAAAAACGAGATTCTATCTTCGATTGGCGACGAATCAAGACCGATCCACGATCCACGAACTCCAGCGCGTTCAAAAGCAAACTGGTAAAGACCAAAACGACCAGCAACCCGAAAAAGCCACCAAACAAATGGTTGATAACGCTCAACGGCGTCGCCCCTACCACCCGGGTAACCAGCTCGCCCGCAAGAATGAACACCCCCATGATCAAGATAAAACCCGCTATATAACTCAAGATAGTAACCCCTTCCTCCGGAAACCAGCCCAGCGCCAAGATATATCCTTTCAGCCAAGCCGCCGCTTTTCCGCAGAAAAAGATCGCGATCACTAGGGCTATAAGCGAAACAACCTGTTTGATGATTCCATCAAACAGGCCTTTCACAAATCCTATCCCTGCCAGACATAGCAATGTAATGTCTAACCAGTTCATCGTTATAACGTCTTCTTTATTTCTGTCTCTTCGTACGACTCGATCATATCACCCACTTGGATATCGTTGAAGTTCGTAATATTCAAACCGCAATCCAAGCCAGCCACGACTTCTTTCGCATCGTCCTTGAAACGTTTCAAAGAACCTAGCTCGCCGGCATAGATAACGATACCGTCACGTATCAAGCGGATCTTGTTCGTACGTTTGATCTTGCCTTCCTTAACCATACATCCGGCAACCGTACCCACCTTGGTGATCTTGAATACCTGCTGTACCTCCACATAAGCGGTAATCTCCTCCTTGATCTCCGGAGAAAGCATACCTTCCATCGCACTTGTCACCTCCTCGATCGCATCGTAGATGATAGAGTACAAACGGATCTCCACCCCTTCCTTCTCGGCGTTTCTGCGCGCTTGCAAAGACGGACGAACCTGGAATCCGATGATGATAGCGCTCGAAGCAGCCGCCAACACGACATCCGACTCGGATATCTGACCGACCGCCTTGTGAATCACGTTCACTTGAATCTCCTCGGTAGACAAACGGATCAAAGAGTCGGACAATGCCTCTACGGAACCATCCACGTCGCCCTTCACGATCACGTTCAACTCCTGGAAGTTACCCACCGCGATACGGCGACCGATATCATCCAGCGTAAGCATCTTCTGCGTACGGAGACCAAGCTCACGTTGCAACTGCTCACGACGGTTAGCGATCTCACGCGCCTCTTGCTCGGTCTCCAATACATTAAATGTATCACCGGCCTGAGGAGCGCCGTTCAAACCGAGGATCAATACCGGCTCGGAAGGACCAGCCTTCTCCACCCGTTGGTTACGCTCGTTGAACATCGCCTTGATACGCCCTTGATGAGTTCCCGCCAAAACGATATCTCCCATCTTCAACGTACCGTTCTCCACCAATATGGTAGATACATAGCCACGTCCCTTGTCCAAAGAGGACTCGATGATAGAACCGACCGCACGTTTTTTCGGATTCGCTTTCAAATCCAACAGGTCGGCCTCCAGCAATACCTTCTCTAGCAACTCCTCGATAC
The DNA here is from genome assembly GCA_028689545.1 of Parabacteroides sp. Classification (GTDB taxonomy): domain Bacteria; phylum Bacteroidota; class Bacteroidia; order Bacteroidales; family Tannerellaceae; genus Parabacteroides. Next base: position 7,747 of record JAQVCX010000024.1, on the reverse strand, counting down.
CAAGACCCTTCTTAGCGGAGATCTCCTGGCTTTGGTACTTACCACCCCAGTCCTCCACCAAGTAATTCATATTAGCCAACTCCTCCTTGATCTTCTCCGGATTAGCGTGTGGCTTATCTATTTTATTAATAGCGAAAACAATAGGAACACCAGCGGCCGAAGCGTGATTGATTGCCTCAATCGTCTGAGGCATCACGTTATCATCAGCGGCCACGATAATGATCGCGATATCCGTCACCTTCGCGCCACGGGCACGCATAGCGGTAAACGCCTCGTGACCCGGAGTATCCAAGAACGTGATACGGCGGCCATTCTTTAACTTCACGTTGTAGGCTCCGATATGCTGCGTGATACCACCGGCCTCACCGGCGATTACGTTCGCGCTACGGATATTATCCAATAAAGAAGTCTTACCATGGTCAACGTGTCCCATCACCGTTACGATAGGCGGACGGGCTACCCAATCCTCCTCGTTATCGATCTCCTCGTCCGCGTTGATCGCCTCGACAACATCGGCGCTTACATATTCGGTCTTAAAGCCGAACTCCTCAGCCACGATATTGATAGTCTCCGCGTCCAGACGCTGGTTGATAGAAACCATGATACCAATGCTCATGCAAGTACCGATAACCTCCGTCACCGCTACGTCCATCATGTTCGCCAAGTCGTTGGCCGTAACGAACTCGGTCAGCTTCAATACCTTGCTTTCCAGTTCTTCCTGCTCCATCAACTCGTGCTCACGTTTCACGGCGGCATCACGTTTATCACGACGGTATTTAGCACCCTTATTATTCTTATTATTCTTGTTGGTCAAGCGAGCCAACGTCTCCTTGATCTGCTTTTGAACATCCACTTCGCTAACTTCCGCCTTCACCGGTTTCTTCAAGCGAAGCTTACGGTCGGTATTCGGACGGTCGTCACGATTCGGGCGCGGATAATTCGTACCCGGCGTATTATTCACGTCTACCCGGTCTTTCTTGATACGTTTACGCTTTTTCTTAGCGTCGCCTTCCTCTCCCGGTTTAACAGGAGCGTTCGGCTTAATCAACGTAGGCGAATTCGGACTTTTATGAGGAGCTCCCGGACCGTTGTTGTTATTGCCCGGTCGGTTGCTATTAAACTTCTGCTTCTCATCGCGCTCTTTCCGCCTCTCCTCTTTCGTCTTCTTTTTCGGACGAGTAGATTGGTTAAGCGCGTCCAAGTCAATCTTACCGGTCACCTTAATCTTTGACTCCAATTTAGCCGAGTTCAAACGGAAAAGATTATCATCCTTTTCCTCGGTCTTCTCTACTTCCCGTTCCGGTTTCACATTTTCCACCTTAGGTTCCGCAACAACTGGTTGCTTCTCTACGGTTTTTTCTTTTTCCACTTCCACTACTATAACTTTTTCTTCTTTTTTCTCCGTGGGAGCCTGCGCGGTTTGCGCGGGTTTAACAGGAACTTGAGCAGCGGGAGCGGTAGGCGCTTCCTTCACTTTCGGCTCTTCCTTTACTTTCGGCTCATCCTTTATTTTCAGTTCTTCCTTTGCCTTAGGTTCATCCTTTGCCTTAGGTTCCTCTTTAGCCTTCGGCTCTTCCTTCACCTTCGGTTCCTCTTTCACCTTCGGCTCTTCCTTCACTTTAGGCTCTTCTTTAACCTTCGGCTCTTCCTGCTGTTTTTTATGTTGTCCACCATCCAAATCGATGTGACCCTTCATTACGATCTTAGGTCTGAATTCTTCCGGTATCACTGTCTTTATTTCCGCAGTCTTCTCTTCTTTCACAGAAGGAACCTCTTTCCGCGCACGATCCGCCGCGAAAGCACGTTCTTTCTCAGGCAGATCCTTTCCAAACTCTTTTACGAGCAAAGCATACTGTTCATCACTGATCCTCGTGTTGGGATTATCCTCAACCGAGACCCCATTCCGGTGCAGGAACTCAACCACCGTGTTGATCCCCACGTTCAATTTTCTCTGTACTTGAATTAATTTTATAGGCATATCTAACTTTGTCGTAATACTTATTCGTTGTCTTCATCTTCAAATTCCGCAGATAAGATAGCAAGAAAATCGTCCACGGTCTGTTCTTCCAGATCGGCACGTTCAATAATCTCACTGCGATCCATAGCAAGGACACTCTTCGCCGTATAGCATCCTATATTCTTCAGTGCGTCGATCACCCAGCTGTCGATCTCGTCGGAGAACTCATCCAAGTAGATATCCTCCTCGTCCGCTCCTTCGATATCACGGAATACGTCTATCGTATACTCAGTCAACATACAAGCCAACTTAATATTCAGACCGCCCTTACCGATCGCCAAGGAAACCTCCTCCGGACGCAGATAAACCTCGGCTTTCTTTTCTTCCTCATTTACACGGATAGAAGAGATCTTGGCCGGGCTTAAGGCTCGCTGGATAAACAAGGAGAGGTTTGAGGTGTAATTAATCACATCAATGTTCTCGTTTCTCAACTCGCGAACGATACCGTGGATACGAGAGCCTTTCATACCTACGCAAGCGCCTACCGGGTCAATACGGTCATCGTATGACTCGACAGCCACTTTAGCGCGCTCTCCCGGGATGCGGGCGATCGCCTTGATCGTGATCAAGCCGTCATTGATCTCCGGAACCTCCAGCTCGAACAACCGCTGCAAGAAGACCTTATCCGTACGGGAAAGAAGAATCTTCGGGTTGTTATTATAATTGTCCACACGTTGAACGATCGCACGTACGGTCTCTCCCTTACGATAGAAATCGGTCGGGATTTGCTCGGATTTCGGCAGTAGCAACTCATTACCATCGTCATCCAGCAACAGGATCTCTTTCTTCCACACCTGATAAACCTCAGCGGCGATGATGTGGCCGATTTTATCCTTATACTTAGCGTACAAGCTGTCTTTTTGCAATTCAAGTATCTTTGAGGCCAAGGTCTGGCGCAAGTTTAAGATCGCTCGGCGTCCGAAGTCAGCGAAATGCACCTCATCGGTCACTTCCTCGCCCACCTCACAGTCGGCATCGATTTTACGGGCCTCTGTCAGCGTAAGTTGCAAGTTATCATCCTCCAATTCATCATCAGCCACAACCGTACGGTTTCTCCAGATCTCGAAATCTCCTTTCTCAGGATTGATAATCACGTCATAGTTCTCATCCGTGCCAAACATCTTGGCGATCACGTTACGGAACGAATCTTCCAAAACGCTAATCATCGTATCTTTATCGATATTCTTCAACTCCTTGAACTCCGCAAGGGTGTCAATCATACTGATTGTTTCCTCTTTCTTGGCCATAATCTTACTTGAATCTTATTAAGTATTTTGTATATTTTATTTCATCAAATGTATACGACTCATCCTCCACCACGGTCATCTTCCGCTTAGCGCCCTCCGGTTTCACCTTCTTCTCGACAGAGATAACCACACCGTTCTCGTCGGCGGATTTCAGCACGCCTATCAGCTTCGAGCCGTTTTTCAACAGCATCTCCACCTCGTTCCCGATGTTCTTGATGTATTGGCGAAGTACCTTAAAAGGAGAAGTAATGCCAGCGGAGCCAACCTCCAGCTCATAATCCTCGACATCGCGATCCAGATGTTCCTCTAAATGCCGGCTCAACTCAGCGCAATCGTCAATGCTTACCGCCTCATCGTTATCAATTTCAACGACTATCAGGTTTCCCGGTTTAATCACTACGTCTACTAAATAATTGCTCGAAGAGGCTAGTTTTTCCTCTACCAATTGGCTTATCACTTTCTTTTCTATCATACACATATACGTTAAGAACAAAAGAAGGGGACTACCCGCCCCCTCCTCAACTTCACTTAATCGCCCGCAAATATACAAAAAATCAATGAGTTCTCAAATAATCCACATCTTTTTGCAGAAAAATTAATACGACACAAAATGAATTACTACCCATAGTAATCCGATTTAACATCCATAGAAATCAGATTTACTATTGATAGTAATATTTATTAACACTTTAATGCCTATATTCGCGGCCGAATACGAAGGGGTGCTCGCGAGATCCTTCACGGGAAGAGCGGGCTGAGATTATACCCATAGAACCTGTACAGATAATGCTGTCGTAGGGATTCATGCGCTCTCCTCTCCTTTCTATTCATCTATTTAGGTTGAAAACAAAAAGATGAAATGATGAAAAATGTATTGGTTATCTTAGCCGGCTCCTTGCTGGCTACAACCGTCGAGGCGCAAATGCCCAGTCCGGTTGACTCCTTGAGAATCTCAAAAGACATATCCTTGGACGAGGTCGTTATCACCGCCATGAAAGCAGGCAAGGAAACGCCGGTAGCTTATAGCGATATCTCCAAGCGCGAATTAAGCGGCCGCAACGACGGGCAAGGCATCCCGTTCCTTATCTCGCAATCGCCTTCCGTTATCATGACTTCCGATGCCGGGACAGGTATCGGTTACTCCGGCTTCCGCATCCGCGGCACAGACGCGAACCGTATCAACATCACGGTCAACGGCGTGCCGGTCAACGACTCCGAGTCTCATTCCGTATTCTGGGCGAATATGGCGGATATAGCCTCCTCGGTAGAATCCATCCAGATCCAGCGAGGAGCGGGAACATCCACCAATGGTGCCGCCGCTTTTGGGGCGACCGTAGCCATGCAGACCGAGAAACCATCCTTAAAGCCTTACGGCGAATATTCCGTATCGGCGGGTTCTTTCGGGACACTCAAACATACCGTAAAAGGCGGAACCGGATTGCTTTACGATCACTTCGCCTTCGATGCCCGTTACTCCAATATCCGCAGCGACGGCTTTATCGACCGTGCCTCCGCCCGCATGAGCTCTTACTATGCCTCTGCCGCTTTCTACGCCGACAACACCTTAATAAAGTTCCAGGCATTCGGCAACAGCGAAAAGACGTACCAGGCATGGACCGGCGTACCTTCTTATATGCTAGACACGGATCGCTCTTACAATCCATGTGGCGAATATGAGGAGAACGGCGTGAAGAAATACTATGACAACCAAACTGATAATTACTGGCAGCATAATTACCATTTGATGGCCAGCCAGCGCATCGGGGATTATTGGAACATGAACCTAACCCTTCATTATACGGATGGAAACGGTTACTATGAGGATTATAAATCGGGAGCCAAATTCGGTAGCTACAACCTGCCGGCATATATCGACCCGGAGGGCAATACCGTAAAGAAGACCGACCTCGTGCGCCGTAAATGGCTCGACAATTATTTCTATGGAGCCGTTTATAGCGCCAACTATCAACGTGCCAACACCCGCCTGTCGCTGGGAACCGCCGTCAACGACTATGTAGGCGATCACTTTGGCCGGGTAATGTGGACGAAGAGCGCGAATGCCTTACCACAGCCGGATTACGAATATTACCGCAATACGGGTAAGAAACTAGACTACAACGTTTACGCGAAATTAACGCAACGTCTTTCCCCGCTTTTCACCGGCTATCTGGACTTGCAATACCGGGGAATCCATTATACCATTAGCGGAAGCGACGATAAGGCCGGGGAAGGACTGGACATCCGTAAGGACTGGAACTTCTTCAACCCGAAAGCCGGAATCAATTTCCAGAACAACGGCCATAACGCGTTCGTCTCTTTCTCCATCGCCAACCGGGAGCCGAACCGGGATAACTTCACGGAGGCAGGTCCCGAGGAACGTCCTACCCACGAGACCTTATATGATTACGAGGCCGGCTATAGTTTTGGTAACGAGCGTTTCCGGATTGGAGCCAATCTCTACTTCATGGATTACAACAACCAATTGATACTGACCGGAAAGATCAGCGAGATCGGCGAGGCCCTCACTTCCAATATAAAGGATAGCTATCGTATGGGTATCGAACTGAGCGGAGGCGTACAAATCACCTCTTGGCTGAATTGGAACGCGAACGTAACCCTCAGCCAAAATAAGATCAAGCATTTCGTGGAATACGTGGATAATTGGGATACCGGAGGGCAAGAGATCAATGAGCTAGGCACAACGAATATAGCTTTCTCCCCGAATCTAATAGCGAACAGCATGTTCGATTTCGCCTACAAAGGGTTTACCGCTAGTTTCAACTCGCAAGTAGTAGGCCGCCAATACATAGACAACTCAAGCAGCGAGGATCGTTCCATCGATCCCTACTTTATCAATAGCCTACGTATCGGTTATGCCTTCCACCCTAAGTTCATGAAAGAAATAGCCCTAGACGTGACGATCAACAACCTCTTCAACGAGAAGTACGAGACCAACGCATGGGTGTACTCTTATATCGAAAACGGCACACGCAAAAAGGATGACGGTTATTTCACCCAAGCCGGCACGAACGCCATGGCCAGAGTCACCTTCAAGTTCTAACTAATTTGCAATTATCAATATGATTTGGCTAGAATACTTCGGAGTAATAACCGGTCTACTCTATCTCTTTCTGGAGATTAAACAACATAAGGCCATGTGGATGGTGGGATTCCTCACCTCCCTCGTGTATATCTTTGTATTCCTGTCCGCTAAGATTTACGCGGACATGGGATTGCAAACCTATTACGTAGGAATCAGCATATACGGTTTCTATCAATGGACCCGAAAGAGACACGAGACACATTCGGAAAGCGGTAGCCTGCCTTCCGACCGTATCCTATACACTCATCTGAGCCTTCCGCTTTTCGCGGGGATTACCGGGACATTGGCCGTCGTATTCGCCATCTTATGGTATATCCTGTGTCAATTCACGGACTCTCCCATCCCTGCAGGCGACGCGTTCACCACGGCGGTGGGCATCGTCGCCACTTGGATGCTGGCAAGGCGAATTATCGAGCATTGGATTTTTTGGGTAATCGTAAACCTTGTTTCCGTATATCTTTACTACCTTCGGGGCTTGTATCCAACGATGCTACTCTATTTTTGCTACGCGACATTAGCCATAGTAGGCTATTACAATTGGCGGAAGAAGGGGGAAGAGTTTTAATTCATGAATTAATTAGGAGAGATAGTATGGAAGTGAAGGAAGAAGGATGCGTGATCGTGGCGAACGGGAGATTCCCTTCCGCCGAGTTGCCCTTGAGGTTATTAAAGGAAGCGAAAACGATTATCGCCTGCGATGGGGCCGTGAAGGCGCTTTATGAAAAAGGCATTCATCCGGACGCTATCGTAGGAGATCTGGACAGCATCCCCACCGACCTGCGCAAACGCTTCGCGGACCGAATCCATCATGTAGAGGACCAAGAGATCAACGACCTCACCAAATCCGTCCGTTTCGCCCACGCCCAAGGCTATCGAGAAGTCCTTATATTAGGGGCTACCGGATTGCGCGAGGACCATACATTAGGTAATATATCCCTCCTTATGGATTATGCCCCTTTGTTCGGACGGGTGGAGATGTTATCCGACTATGGCCTATTCACGCCTATCTTAAAGACAACGACCCTCGCCTCTTATCCGGGACAACAAATCTCCATTTTCGTTCTCTACCCCGAAGGAGAGATCAGTACGGAAGGACTCCGCTGGCCCATTTGCCAACGAAAGCTCACCGCATGGTGGCAAGGGACTCTCAACGAGGCTTTGAGCGATCAATTTACCGTCAGCCTCTCCCCGGATTGCCGGGTGATCATTTATAGGAAAGCCCCCCATACAAAAAGTTAGCCATTGCGAACATCTGGGTCTGCGGATAAATCGGGTTGTTTTCATATTCCTAATAAAATATTTATCTTTGCCTCATGACATCAGATAACATACTACGAGATATCCTCCCCGATATCCTTATTGATAATTTTGACATAGTCA
>JAQVCX010000133.1 GCA_028689545.1 Parabacteroides sp. | reverse complement strand
CCTGCTGCCTATATCTTATCGCATGCCGTACAAGCTACCATTTATGGGCTGAATAGTAATGGTTTATGAGCAAGTTTACCGATGAAGTCTGATCGCTCCTCTCTAGTAAAATAAAGTGTCCATGAGTGAATAACTAATCACTTCCAAACTCGTAAGCTTACGGCTACCCCTAGCCGTAAGCTTGCGGCTTGATAAGCCGTAAGTTGTTCATTTGACAAGCCCTCAATTTACATCTTTGTTGAATACGTATTCGCAATCATGTTTGGTCACCAAATGTGTTATTTTCCCGTGGGGAATCTACTGTTTACTGTATATTTCTTGGAAACTGACCATATGGTAGTTCGCTTTACTATTTATAGAAACGGCGATTACTATTAATAGAAATACGAAATACTATCCATAGAAATTGGCACCCTTATTGGCAATATTTTCTTATCGCTTAATTATCAGACAGGTAAGCCGTAGCTCCAATATATTGGACTTATTGTGTTTTTTAAGGATTAAATTTGATGTGGTTGCCTTGTTGATTTTCTGAAAACGGCGCGTGATATATTATTATTTGTTTAACTTTGTACTCTTTCTAGGGATGGTGTGGAACCGATCCTAAGCTAGTATTGTCGAACAAAATGGAAAGAATATGAAAGGTATAGTTTTAGCCGGTGGATCGGGTACCCGCTTGTATCCGATAACCAAAGGAGTTTCCAAGCAACTTCTACCTATTTATGATAAGCCGATGATTTTTTATCCGGTATCCGTGCTCATGCTGGCGGGGATACGGGAGATTCTTATTATATCGACTCCGCAGGATTTGCCGGGCTTCCGTCGTTTACTGGGCGATGGCTCCGATTATGGCGTTCGTCTTGAATACGCCGAGCAGCCTTCGCCGGACGGATTGGCGCAAGCTTTCATCATTGGGGAGCGTTTTATCGGCGATGACTCTGTCTGCTTGGTACTTGGCGATAATATCTTTTACGGACAGAGCTTTACCCGTATGTTGAAAGAGGCTGTTAACAAGGCGGAGAACGAACAAAAAGCGACCGTGTTTGGTTACTACGTGAATGATCCGGAACGCTATGGCGTGGCCGAGTTCGACGTGGATGGGAACGTCCTCAGTATCGAGGAGAAACCGAAGGAACCGAAGTCGAATTACGCCGTGGTAGGATTGTATTTCTATCCAAACAAGGTGGTGGACGTGGCCAAGAATATCAAGCCTTCCGCCCGTGGGGAGCTGGAGATCACTACCGTGAACCAGTGTTTCTTGAAGGATGGGGAGTTGAAAGTACAGCTATTGGGACGTGGATTCGCTTGGTTGGATACCGGGACTCACGACTCGTTGTCTGAGGCATCTACTTTCGTGGAGGTGATCGAGAAGAGGCAGGGCCTGAAGGTGGCTTGTCTGGAGGAGATCGCTTTCAAGCAAGGATGGATTGATGAGAAGCGACTTGAGCAAGTGGCCTTGCCGATGATTAAGAATCAGTACGGCCAGTATTTGATGGGGTTGATTAATAAGTAGAAGTAGTTCAGCATACGAGATGTCGATGGAAAAAGACAGTAAAATATTTGTCGCCGGTCACCGGGGCTTGGTAGGCTCCGCCATACTGAGTAATTTACGTAGTAAAGGGTATACGAACTTCCTGCTCCGCACGCATGCGGAACTAGATCTGACAGATCAAGCCGCCGTGAACGAGTTCTTCGCCGTAGAGCGACCGGACTATGTGTTCTTGTCGGCGGCGCACGTTGGCGGTATCATGGCTAACAGTCTGTATCGTGCCGATTTCATTTACAATAATTTGATGATCCAGAATAATGTCATTCATGCCTCTTGGGAAAACAACGTAAAGAAATTGTTGTTTTTGGGAAGCACCTGCATTTATCCCCGTGAGGCTCCGCAGCCGATGCCGGAAGATTGCTTGCTGACATCTCCCTTGGAATATTCCAACGAGCCTTATGCGATCGCCAAGATAGCGGGCATCAAGATGTGTGAGAGCTACAACCTGCAATACGGTACGAACTACATCGCCGTGATGCCTACGAATCTCTACGGGCCGAATGATAATTTCAATCTGGAGACCTCGCATGTGTTGCCAGCCATGATCCGTAAGATCCATCTGGCGAAGTGCCTGCATACGGGAGATTGGGAGGCTTTGCGTAAGGACCTGGATATTCGTCCGGTAGAGGGCGTGTCGGGGAAAGCCTCCGAGCCGGAGATCCTCTCCGTATTGGATAAACAGGGTATCCGTCCGGGCGAGGTGGAGCTGTGGGGAACCGGCAAGCCGCTTCGCGAGTTCTTATGGAGCGAGGAGATGGCCGACGCTTCTGTTTATATCATGGAACACGTAGATTTCGAGGATGTGCGCCAGAAGGAGGGCGAGGTCCGGAATATACATATTAATATAGGTACGGGTATCGAGTTTTCGATCCGTGAGGTCGCCGAACTGATCCAGCGAGAGATCGGGTTCGAGGGCGAGTTGAGGTTTAACTCGTCCAAGCCGGACGGTACGCTTCGTAAGCTGACGGATGTAAGCAAGTTGCATGCCTTGGGTTGGCACCATACGATCGAGATTGAGGAGGGCGTGAAGCGACTCTATGAGTGGTACTTGGAAATTAAAAATGATAATTGAAAATTAGAGAAATGGGCAAAGTTGCGTTAATAACAGGTATTACGGGACAGGATGGGGCTTACCTTACTGAGTTCTTGATCAAGAAAGGATATACAGTACATGGCATCAAGCGTCGTTCTTCCATGTTCAATACGGATCGCATCGATCATTTGTATCAAGACCCGCATGTGGAGAATCGCAATTTGATCCTGCATTATGGCGATTTAACGGATAGCTTGAACCTTACGCGTATCATTGGCGAGGTTCAACCGGACGAGATCTATAATCTGGCCGCCATGAGCCATGTGAAGGTGAGTTTCGATACCCCCGAATATACGGCGAATGCGGATGGTTTAGGCGTATTGCGTATATTGGAGGCAGTTCGCTTATTAAACTTGATCCCGAAGACTCGTATATATCAAGCATCTACATCCGAGTTGTATGGCTTGGTGCAGGAGGTTCCGCAGAGGGAGACCACCCCTTTCTATCCGAGAAGTCCTTATGCGGTAGCGAAACTATACGGTTATTGGATTACGGTGAATTACCGGGAGGCCTATCATATGCACGCTTCCAATGGTATCTTGTTTAACCATGAGTCTCCGTTAAGGGGGGAGACATTCGTGACCCGTAAGGTAACCCGGGCGGTTTCACGTATCGCGCTGGACATGCAAAAAAAAGTTTACATGGGTAATCGTTCCTCCAAGCGGGATTGGGGACACGCGAAAGATTACGTGCGTGCCATGTACGCTATCTTGCAACAAGATGAACCCTCGGACTATGTTATAGCCACTGGGATAACTACCACGATCCGGGACTTTATCCGTATGGCTTTTGAGGAAATTGGTGTGGGAATCCGTTTTAAAGGAGAGGGGGTAGATGAGATCGCTATCTTGGATTCGATAGACGAGGGATTGTTTGTTAAGAAGGTGGGGGATGCCTATCTGGAAAACTTTAAAAAACGTATGGGTGAGGAAGTTGTCGGAGTGGATCCGCAGTATTTCCGCCCTACGGAAGTAGAGTTGCTGATCGGCGACGCTACGAAGGCACGTACCCGTTTGGGGTGGGAACCGGAGTATGCGTTAGCGGCTTTAATCGAGGATATGATGAAAAACGATATAAAGCTAATGAAGAAGGAGTCTTATTTGAAAGAAGGCGGCTATAAAATTTTGAACTATTTTGAGTGAGTTTTGAAACAATTAGAAGATTTTGTTTGTTCTAATTGCAAAAAGAGTTAATTTTGCGCCAATTTTAGGATATTAAGGTAATTGATTGTTTAATTAAAAATGTTGAAAATATGAAGACTAAGGTTTTACTTTTATCTTTGTTATCAGGTTTTGTATTCTCGGTGGCAGCACAGGAATATCAACCGCAGGTGGGATTTAGCAATGAGGCTGGTTATAAGACTAATTTCAAGAAGAATAAAGCTCGCGACAATTGGTTTATCTCAATTGCGGGTGGAGCCAGCGTATTGCTAGGAGACCAAAATGGAGAGGCTGACTTCAAGAATCGTTTAAACTTTGCGCCACAAGTATCTTTTGGTAAGTGGTTTAATCCGTATTTAGGATTCCGTGCCCAGTTAAATGGTGGCATTCTCCACGGTTTTGAAGGTGATGGCGCACAGTTCATGCAACATAATAAATACATGGCTGCTCACGTAGACTTGTTGTGGGATGTTACTAACTTCTGGGCTCCTTACAGAGAATCTAAAGTGTTTCGCTTGATTCCTTGGGTCGGTTTTGGTTATGCGCAACGTTTCAAGACTACAGAGTCTTACGATCGTCCAAGAACAGAGTCTCCTACGTTGAACGCTGGTATCTTGACCGCTTTCCGTTTGAGCAAACGTGTTGATTTGAACGTTGAGATCCAAGGTTCTCTGTTGAACGAGCAGTTCAACCGTGTAGAGATGAATCACCTGACAGATGGTATCGTTCAGTTGAGCGCTGGTTTGACATTCAAATTGGGTAAGACGAACTTCGAGGTATTGGAGCCGATGGATTACGCTTTGTTGAATGACTTGAACGGCCAGATCAACTCTTTGCGTGCCGCTAACGACGAGTTGAGCAAACGTCCGGTTTCTTGCCCAGAGTGCCCAGAGGCAGTTGCTGAGGTTGTAAATAACTATGCAGACAATGTAGTTTACTTCCGCATCAACAGCGCTAAGATCGACAAGAACCAGCAGATCAATATCTATAACACCGCTGAGTTCATGAAGAACAACAACGCTCCGATTAAGGTGATTGGTTACGCAGATAAGAAGACGGGTTCTTCTGATTATAACAAGGCGCTTTCCGAGAAACGTGCTAGAGCGGTCGCTAAGGAACTTATCGATAAATACGGTATCTCTTCTAGCCAGATCTCTATCGAATGGAGAGGTTCTGATGAGCAACCTTATGGCGAAAATAGTTGGAACCGTGTGGTAATTATGAGCGCTAATAATTAATTTAAGGATTAATACTTTAAAAAGGCCGTACTTCTAAGTGCGGCCTTTTTTTTGCGCCGAAAAATACTTACTTTTGTGAGAATTTATCGAATTGCTATGATATTGAACAAAAAACATGGTTATTTAATCCAATGGCTGATTGGTGTAGGAGATTTAATCGTATTGAATCTTTTGTTTATGGCTGTTTTTCATCTGCTTGGCCCGAAATACACGAAAGCGATATCCTATAATATGAGAGAGGTCATTCTGTTATTGAACTTCTGTTATTTCTTCTCTTTATATTTTATCCCGATTCAAGTGCATCAAGCGGTTGTGTTTATCGACAAGATCGTGCAACGGGCGTTCGGATTGGTTACCGTACTTATCTTTTTATTCGCTACTTGTTTGATCTTCTTGAATGTAGGAGATATTCTGGCTACCTTCCTCTTGGTCTATTACGGGATTTCTATCATCTTGTTTTCGCTTTGGCGGGTTTTCGTGCGCTTATCCTTAAAGTTTTATAGGCGAAAAGGCTATAACTTTAAGAAGGTGGTGATTGTGGGTGCCGGAAAGAATGGTATGGAGCTTTATCAAGTCATGAAAGATGATTTGAGCTATGGTTTTAGCGTAAAGGGGTTCTTTGATGACAATGATTCGTTGAAAGATGTTTTACCTAATTACTTAGGCAAGACGAGCGAGGTGGAAGCATATGTGCTGGAGCATGATATCGATGAGATTTATTGTACCTTGCCGGGTACGAACAACGGAAAGATCGTACGGCTTCTGAATTTCGCCGAGAAGCAGATGGTGCGCTTTTATATCGTGCCCGAGTTTTATCGGGATGTAAAGAAAAGTATGGTGATGGAGGTGATGGAATCGATCCCATTGCTGACGGTCCGCCGGGAGCCTTTGCAATCCGCTTATAACCGTTGCTTGAAACGGGCATTCGATGTCTTGTTCTCTTTGGCGATTCTGCTCACGATTTATCCGATTCTATACATCGTGGTTGGTATATTGATCAAGTTAAGCTCGCCTGGCCCTATCTTGTTTAAACAAAAACGTACGGGACTATATGGACTTGATTTCGAATGTTTTAAATTTCGTACGATGAAGGTGAACGCACAAGCTGATACCTTGCAGGCCGTCAAGGATGATCCACGGAAGACTCGGATCGGTGATTTCTTACGCCGGACGAATTTGGATGAGTTTCCTCAGTTTGTGAACGTCTTGCTGGGCGATATGTCCGTGGTAGGCCCTCGTCCGCATATGCTGAAGCATACCGAGCAATACTCGGCGTTGATCGATAAGTATATGGTACGGCATTTGGTGAAACCGGGAGTAACGGGGTGGGCGCAAGTTACCGGTTACCGGGGTGAGACCAAGACGTTGGAGCAAATGGAAGGACGTGTGAAGAGAGATGTGTGGTATATAGAGAATTGGACGTTCTTCCTTGATTTAAAGATTATTGTGGTTACGGTACTGAATATGTTTAAGGGAGAGAAGAATGCGTATTGATCCGATTCGTTGCACACTTTTTACAGATTTGTGTAATCCGTATTTATATTTATACTATATTCGCGCTCAATGGGAAGAATAATTGCAATAGATTATGGCCGGAAACGTACGGGGATAGCCGTTACGGATATTTTACAAATGATCGCTAACGGCGTGGCGACAGTCCCAAGTGGAGAAGTTGTGAAATACCTGTCGGATTACATATCGCGGGAACCGGTGGATTTATTTGTGGTAGGGCTTCCGAAGCAAATGAACAATGAGCCTTCTGAGAACATGAAGTATGTGGAGGCATTCGTGACCCATCTGAAAAGGACGATACCGAGTATCCCGGTAACTTATTACGACGAGCGGTTCACGTCGGTCTTAGCTCATAAGGCCATGTTGGAAGGCGGTTTAAAGAAAAAGAAACGACAAGATAAAGGACTGGTTGATGAGATTAGCGCTGTTATTATCTTGCAAGCTTATTTAGAAAGTAAAAAATATCAGTTATAACTTATGATTTTACCCGTATTTTTATATGGTCAGCCCGTATTAAGAAAAGAGGCTGAGGATGTACCTAAAGATTATCCCAACTTAAAACAGTTGGTTGCCAATATGTTTGAAACGATGTATAACGCCGATGGGGTAGGACTTGCCGCTCCTCAGGTGGGCTTGTCTATCCGTTTGGTGGTTATAGATGGCGACGTATTGGGAGATGACTTTCCTGAATGCAAGGGTTTCAAGCGTACGTTGATTAATCCCGAGTTTTTGGAACATAGCGAGGAGGAAATAGCCATGGAGGAAGGCTGCTTGAGCCTGCCGGGTATACACGAGAAAGTGTCTCGCTCGAAAACGGTTCGTGTGAGATATTGGGATGAGAATTGGGAGGAGCACGAGGAAGTGATGGAAGGCTTCGCCGCCCGTATCGTGCAGCATGAGTGCGAGCATCTGATGGG